>JBAXGK010000001.1:0-29291 GCA_037139435.1 Candidatus Omnitrophota bacterium
GACACTCGCCCTCAAGGCCCCTTTCACACCTCCATTTATGGGGAATCACGGGAACTTTGTGGTTTCGCTCGGAAAAATGACGCGCTGGCTCGCCGAGATCGCGGAAAAAAAGGGCGTTCAGGTTTATCCCGGGTTCAGCGTTTCAGAGATGCTCTATGAAAACGGCCGCGTCATTGGCGCCAAAACGATCGATACCGGGGTGGATAAGCATGGGGTACCGATGGATAATTATCAGGCGGGTAATGAGGTCCGTGCGAAGATCACGATCCTGGCCGAAGGGCCGCGTGGCAGTTTGACCAAGCAGCTTTTCCGTAAATTGAAAATGGATGAAAATAGCAACCCGCAAGTCTACTCCACAGGTGTCAAAGAGCTGTGGGACCTTCCGGAGGGAACCTTTGAGGCCGGGCGGATCATGCACACGCTGGGCTTTCCTTTCTCTTTCAATCATTTCGGCGGCGGTTTCGTCTACGGTCTGAACGGCCGTCAAGTCGTGGTCGGGATCGCGGCGGGGCTGGATTATACAGATCCCACGTTTGATGCTCACGCCGCACTTCAGGTCTATAAAAAACATCCTTTCATCGCGAAGATCCTCGCAAAAGGCAAGCTCCTGCGGTATGGCGCGAAGACGATCCCCGAGGGCGGCCTTTATTCGCTCCCGAAGCTTTGTCATGACGGGGTCATGATCGCCGGAGATTCCGCCGGGTTCCTCAGCATGCCAAGTCTTAAGGGGGTGCACCTCGCGATCAAGTCCGGGATGATGGCTGCGAAGTCCGCCTTCGAAGCTTTAAAGAAAAATGATTTTTCCGGCAAGCAGCTTGAACTTTATGAAGATCTTTTCAAGAAAAGCGCTGCTTATAAGACACTCTCCAAAACACGCAACTTTCGCGCCGGTTTCGAGCACGGCATGATCCTCGGGGCTTTTTATTTCGCGACTCAGATCCTGACCGGAGGGCGCGGCATCACGCCTTCGGGGAAGATGAAGACGCACGAGGATGCGGCCTCTTATAAGAAACTCTCGGATGTTAAACAACCGTTCTGCCAGAAGTTTTCCAAAGAGCTCGTTTTTGACAAACAGCTGACGTTCGACAAGGTGACCGACGTTTTCTTCTCCGGTTCCAAGCATGATGAAGAGCAGCCCTGTCATCTCCGGGTGTTGGACTTCAATCTTTGCCGGGATGTTTGTATCCCCAAATACGGTGGGCCGTGCCAGCAGTTCTGTCCGGCCGAGGTTTATGAGATCGTGACAGACTCGAAGACCGGGAAAAAAGACCTTCACCTTCATCCGGCGAATTGCGTGCATTGCAAAACTTGTGATATCAAAGATCCGTTTGGAAACATTGAATGGGCCGTGCCTTATGGTGGCGACGGACCCGAATACGAGAATATGTAGAAACGGCGTGCGGAGTAAGGCGTACGGCGCAGAGCGGTCATTGTTTTCGCCGTATACCGTACGTTTTCCGTCAGGCGGTATGAGGCGAAAGAGAAATAAGAAACAAAAAGGATTTGTGGTAACAAAATGACTCTAAAAATAATTGCGATTATGAAGCAGGTGCCGCTCCCGACCGAGATGCGGATGGGTGCGGACGGTCTTATGGATCGCACTAAGGCGAAATCCTCGATCAACGCGGATTGCACGTTCGGTTTGGAGCAGGGCCTTGAGATCAAAAAGCATGTACCGGACGCGGAGCTGATCGTGGTTTCGATGGGGCCTCCGAGTTTCGAGCAATCGCTTAAAAAAGCCCTGGCGATGGGTTACGACCGTGCGGTCCTTCTCTCGGACAGAAAGCTCGGGGGGTCGGATACTTTTGCCACCGGCTATGCGATCTCCTCGCTTCTCAAAAAACTCGGATTCTCCAAGGATAGCAAAGACCCCTTTATCATATTCTCCGGACGCCAGACGACAGACGGAGATACAGCGCATGTCCCGTCTCAAACAGCCGAGAATCTCGGAATCCCTCAGGCGACTTTCGTGGAAAAAGTGGAGTTCAAAGGAGATCATCTGAAGGTCCGGCGTATCATTGAAGGCGGTTTCCAAGTCCTTAAAGTTCCCGTTCCATGTCTTATTTCGATCGCCCCGACTGCGACGCCGGCGCGCCGGCCGTCTCTTAAGGGCGCTATCCGCGCGAAAAATACCAAGATCGAAGTTTGGTCGCTCGATCAGACCGGTGCTGACGTCAGCGTGGTCGGGCTTACCGGATCGCCGACGCTTGTCTGCAAGGTTGTGGATATCCAAAAAGACAGGGCTCCGGTCAATATGATTTCCGGCCATGATCCCAAAGACCTTGCGAATGTTCTTGTGTCTGAGATCGAAAAGATCAAGGACTCGATCGGCGGGGGACATGGGCAACAGGCAGGAGACGAAAGTGCAAAAGGTGCAGTCGGGGAAAAGGTCGCCGCGGACGTGGATTTTCCGAGGGTGGATTTCCGTAATGGCGCGCGCGGCATTCTAACCTGGATCGAAATGCTCGGTGAAATGCCGTCGCGCTCATCCCTTGAGATCCTGAATCCTGCCCGAAAACTTGCGGACCAGCTCGAGACCCAAGTGACCGCGATCGTGACCGGACATAACATCAAGCATGTGGCGTCTGAGATCATCGCATACGGTGCCAATGAGGTCGTGGTGGTGGATGATCCGCGTCTTAAAGAATACAGGATCCTGCCGGTTGCGGCGGCGATCGCGCAGTGGATCGAACATAAGCGGCCGGAGATCGCACTTTTCGGAGCGACGACCTCAGGCCGTGAACTTGCGCCGCGTCTCGCGAGCCGCGTGCGGGCCGGTGTGACCGCGGATTGTACGAGTCTTGAAGTGGGCGAATACGTGCACCGATTAAAAAAGTCCATTTTTTATCCCGTGCTTCAATCCATTCGTCCAACTTACGGCGAAAGCAAACTTGCGACGATCATCGGCTTTTGGTGCCCTCAAATGGCGACCGCGCGTGCCGGAACTTTTAAAATATTGCCCAAAGATTCAAACCGGAAGGGGACCGTTCGTGAATTTACGCCCACGTTCAGGGACAGTGATTTCGCCGTGGAGGTGCTTGAGGTTAAGCGCGAGGCAGGCGGCGGCGACAACCTTTTTGTCGCGGACATCATTATTTCAGGTGGTCGGCCGGCCGGCGACCATGACGATTTCAAACTTATCCAGGAGCTCGTGAAGGCCCTGCAAGATCAAGGGATTAACGCCGATTGGGGCGCAAGCCGTCACGCGGTGGACAATGGTTATGCCCCCTACGCGCGGCAGGTCGGACAGACCGGGAAGACGGTTCGCCCGAAGCTCTATGTCGCCGTCGCGATCTCAGGGGCAATCCAGCATCTTGCGGGGATGAAAGAGTCCGGCAAGATCATCGCTATCAACCAGGACCCGCAGGCTGCGATCTTTCGCCATGCGGACTTTGGCATTGTTCGTGATTATCGGGAAGTACTCCCCGAGCTTATCGCCAAGGTGAAGGCCGGCTTTACCTTCGGGCTTGCGCCGAGTAAATAGCTTTTTTTGACACCCGTTGACAAGCGGGGCAAAGGCGAAAAGAGTGTCCCTTGACGGGGGACATACTTCCAATTAAAATTCTCAGGGAATGGTCGATAATCTACCCTGGCTTTGGATTTCTTTTTCTTGAGGGTAGCCAGGGTTGCCCAATTTCATCTTCGATGAAATTTAAAGGTATTGGGACTAGGGCGTCATAAAATTAACAAAAAGGGGGACATTATGTTCAAGAAGATCATCAGCGTGTTGGTTATTGCGGTCCTGTTTACGGCCGCGAGCGGTATCGCGTATGCCGAGGAGAATAACTCGGATAAGAGCCTGACCCGTGGCGCAGCGTCCTTGGTGCTGCCGGGCTGGGGGCAGTATCTGAACAATGAAATGGACACCAAGAGCGGCAAGTTCAAGACGGGAGCCATGATCGTGCTCGAAATCGGCGGCATCGTGACCACGATCCTGCTCGGGACCCTCGTCGGCTATCCTGTGATCTGGGTGGGTATCGGGATCCTTATATTCAACCATATCTGGAGCGCTTCAGATGCTTATCTGAAAGTTCCGGTGGGCCCTGAAGTAGCCATGAAGGGCGAGAAGCTCGATCGTTAATGCTTTGAAGTCCGATCTTTCTTTTAAAAAAAGCAGGCCGTGGCAACTCGGCGGCCTGCTTTTTTTATGCTTCCTATCCTCTGGATTTTCCCTGTCTTCCTCAAAATCCGAAGGCCGCTCGTTTCCGCTCCCGGGGAATTTCGAAGAAGTCTGGAATGCCACGCTCGCGACGCTCGCGGCTGAAAAGATCCCGCTGGAAACGACTGACAAAGCCCGAGGCTATATCCGTTCCGCGACATTTCCTTTGTTTAAAAAAGAATATAAAGAGTGGGCCAAAGCCCCGAGCCTGTCCTCGAGCGGATTTTGCGCGCTTGAGATCGGTGTTGTGGAAAAAGATCCGACTCTGACGGTTGTGGGGCTCAAGGCCTACTTCAAGAGGAAAACGGGTCTTTCGACCAAGGGATTTCGAAAGACTGACGGGTCTCGTGGGAGGTTCGAAGGACTCTTGGGCAAAAGTATCCATGCACGGATTGTGGAGGCAAAGTTTCCGGCACTTAAAAGTGTGATCCTGGGTTGCGACCTTCACTACGATGACAAGACGGCGCATTATTTCATTTCAGGAGCCGACGCGTCCACGCTTGGCTATGAGCAAGGACTCCGCAACGGCGATGTTCTCATGAAGATCTCGGGCCAGGACGTGACGCCTGCGAATCTCTTCGGTTTCTTTTTGAATGTCCCAAGCGAATCCCTCAAAAAATTCATGGTGGTTCGTAAGGAGGGAGAGCTGGAGCTCCCGATCAGTATTTTCTTTCTGAACCCCGATGCGCCGCATCTTGGGTTTCGAGTGGAACGTGATCCGGAAACTCTGCGATTCACGGTCAAAAACGTGCGCGCCGGTTCTCCGGCAGAGCGGGAAGGATTTTTGCCTGGGGACATCCTGCTCAAGCAGAATAGCATCCTGCTCGATCGCTGGGAGAACTATTATCGTGCGATCCTGGCCCAAAAGGATGGCGAACCTCAGATCTTCCAGGTCGAGCGTCGGGGCAAACTCCTGGAAAAGAAAATTATACTTGCCGGTAAGCAAGTCCCTCTTTGAAAAATCCCCATTTGGCGGGTATTTATTCCGTCCTGCTTCCCGGGTTGGGCCAACTTTATCTTGGAGAGCGCGCCAAGGGTTGGACGCTTGTTTGTATGGATGCGGGCGTTGCGGTGAGTCTTCTCTTGAGTCATACAGCGATCGCCTGCTTTGTAATGGGAGGGATCTATTTTGCCGTGATGATCCCCGCGGTGATGGACGCTTTTCAGACCGCTTCCGGTCGGCCCCGGACTTTTACCGCGGATACCGTTCCTTACGTGATCGTTATGTTGCTCATGGTCGGTCCGTTCGCTATTCCGCTTTTGTGGCAAAGCCGGAAATTCTCAACTTCGTGGAAGATCGTCTGGACCCTCGTTGTTATCCTGATCGCCCTTTTAGGGATCGCGATCTTGACGTTTGCGGCTTCGTCCCTGGAGCAGTTCATGAAACAGGCGGTGGCAGTTTAATTCGCTTATTTTGTATGCGGAGCGTTTCAAAAGAACGGTCTCCCTCGCGGGGCTCCATGCTATCCTTGTCTGAAACTTTGTTTCGATGGATTGGTATTGGGACTGCTCCAATTTCAACTTCGTTGAAATTGAGAGGCGTTGGGACTAAAATACCTCAAAATATATTAGGAGGCTTGCCCCGTTAGAGATGGGGGTAAGAATTTATTCTTGAAGAATCAGGTCTAGGACATCGGGTTTTTTCGCATTGAATTTCTATTAATTTACGGAAGCGCTTATTTAAAATCGCTTCCTATCTCTAACGGGGTACCTATGAATTCTAAGCGGGCCGTTGCACTTTTCTTGTTATTGTTTTTGCTGCTGGGGCCGGGGTGCTATGCCGAAGATCCCCAGGCAACTCTTGGGCCATCGGCTGTTTCAACGCCGGCTGCGGGGCAGTGGTCCGAGGGCTGGTATCAGGGCGCTTCCGGGTACGAAAAAGCGATCGAAGAATACAAGCGGACCAATAAACCAATGGTCGTCTATATGACCGTCACATGGTGCCCTTATTGCCGTAAGTTTGAAAAAGAGGTGCTGTCGTCACCTCGGGTTCAAGATATGTTGAGGGACAAGATCAAGGTTACGATCAATCCGGAATCCGGAAGTCGCGAGAACGCGATCGCGTTTCAATACGGGATCCGGGGATTTCCGTCTTTTTTCCTCCACCCGCCTCAGCCTGCCAGTGCTGTGCAGCTTTACACCGGGGTGTCCCCCGAGCAGTTCGTCGATTTCTTTAGACAAGTTCTCAAGTGATTCCCGTAGCGCTTTCTATCGCCGGTTCTGATCCTTCGGGCGGGGCCGGTATTCAAGCCGATCTCAAGACCTTCCATCAGCACAAGGTCTATGGGATGGCGGTGATAACGCTTCTTACAGCCCAGAACACGCGGGGTGTCCGGGCCGTCTACGTCATGAAACCCGCTCAGGTGATACGTCAGCTCGAAGCCGTACTTGAGGACATCATGCCTCAGGCAGCGAAGACTGGCGCGCTGGGGGATGATAAACTTCTCCGTGCGGTCGCGAGAGCGGCCAGGCAATTCAAGTTTCCCCTCGTGGTAGATCCGGTCATGATCAGTAAACACGGTGCGCCGCTACTCAAGCGAAATGCTGTTCGTGTTTTTATCAAAGAGCTCTTGCCGCACGCAGCTCTGGTGACGCCGAATCTCTGTGAAGCTGAGGTCTTGAGCGGGATCAAAGTTCGCGATCCGGCATCTATGGAAAAAGCAGCGCGGATCATCGCCGGGTTTGGCCCTCAAGCGGTGCTTGTCAAAGGCGGTCATCTGGAAGGAGAAGCCTTGGACCTTTTTTATCAGGATGGGCGCGTGCGCTTCTTCAGGGCTCCGAGGATCAAAACGAGGCATACGCATGGGACCGGCTGCACATATTCCGCCGCTATTACCGCTGAGCTTGCCAAAGGAAATAGCCTCCTTGCGGCCGTCTCGAGTGCCAAAAAGTTCATCACCCGTGCTATTCGTACCAGCCCCGGCCTCGGGCAAGGCATGGGCCCCGTGAACCATTTCGCCTAGCATTCTTCCCAGCAAAAGATTGTTTTTTAAAATCATTCACGTTCGGATATAATTCCTTAACAAACTGATCGAAGGAGAAGAAGTATGATTTGCTGTTTGGATCTGGAAGGCGTGTTGATCCCAGAAATTTGGATCAATGTGGCGAAAAAGACCGGCATTAAAGCGCTTGAGATCACCACGCGCGATGAGCCGGACTACGATAAGCTTATGCGCTATCGGCTTGCGATCTTGAAACGTGAACGGATCAAACTTTGCGACATCCAAGCCGTGATTAAGCGCATGAACCCGCTTCCGGGGGCCAAGGCATTCCTGAAGAAACTCCAGGAACGGTACCAAGTCATCATTCTCTCCGATACTTATTACGAATTTGCCGGGCCGATGATGAAAAAGCTTGGGAACCCCACGCTTTTCTGTAATTGTCTCTCCGAAGACAAAAAAGGTTTTATCGGGAATTACCATCTGCGGCAAAAGAACGGCAAGAAAGAGGCCGTGCGAGCGATCAAGGGGCTAGGCTTCAACGTCGTCGCCGCGGGGGATTCCTATAACGACATCGCAATGCTCAAGACCGCCGACCGCGGGATTTTGTTCCGTCCGCCCGCAAAGATCGTCCGCCAATTTCCTCGCTTTAAAGTCACCCGCACCTACGCCCAACTCCTCAAGGCCTTTAGCAAAGACTGACCTGTGGGCGCTTTTCTTGGATTTGTTTAGAGTTTTGCCATCCGACCATTGTTTTGCTCATCTTAAGAATCCGAACAAAGATTTGTTACCCGTGCGCCATGCTTTTGGTTTATATGGCGGCGGAGAAATCCCGTATTCCATAAATCAATTAACAAGAACGGGGCTCTATACAGCCACGAATACCCCGAGTTTGTGCCGACGGTAACCATTAAATGGGATGAATTGGCGGTCATTTAGAAAAGCCTTTTTGAGTCGATAAAGACAGTGGTATTGTTTGGTGTCTATGAGGAGGGGGAAATGGATTCTGTGCTAACGAATTGCGTAACGCTTATCGTTATAGTAGGTTTCGTATTGGGAATTGTTTTTCTTGTATTTCTGCGACCTGCTCAAGAAAAAATCAAGCGTTTGGCTGTCTCGCTAGGAGCTTCTAGCGTTCCTTCTTTCTTTCGTCTCCCCGGAATCAAAGGTGACTATGAGGGGGCTGCTTTTGAAGTTGCTTTCCGTGCCACAAAATCGCCGGGGATTGTTGCTCTTCGCATTACTCTTTTTCACGCTTTTATGGCAGAAGTAGACATTTTTTCCAGCGTAAGCGGCCCCATGGACAAATTTTTAAATAAAAACCCACTTCTCAAGAAAATGATGCCGTATTTTGCTGGACTTGAGCATCCAATCTATACGGATGACACAGTTGCCGCAGAAAACTTCCTACAATCTGAACGAATAAAAAAGACGATAGATAAGCTATTTGCGATAGGGTTTTCATTGATTTCAGTTCGTAAGAATAAAATCTTTATTAATTCGGACTATTTCCTGAAGGGACTCCATCTCAGCGCCGCAGACCGGCAAACAATTTATGCAGCTTGGTTCCGTGATGACGCTTACGATCCAGAGGATATCAGAACGGTTTTGAAAAACTTAAGTCTCATTGCGAAGGGGTAACACTGCTGTCAAAGCCACAATTCCCTACGCTAGAATCACAGGACTGCACCGCTGATTTTGAAGCCCATCTAGCTAGCCTATCCATACCACTGCCGGTCCAAACTCCGGTATTGGATCGCCTCGGCCCCAACTTTTCCATTCTTTTCCAAAATGGTAGTTGGGACGGCCCCAATCTCCACGGCGTTTCGATTGATTGGTATTGGGACCGCGATATGCTCGCTTTGAATTTGCTCGCAGCCCGCTAAGCCCGCGATAGTGCGGCCAATTTTTGGGATCTTGTAATAGGCCTTGCGAAGCAGTAAAAAAGGTGACGGTCCTCTTTTAGTCAACACACCTACCACGGCCCATACAAGCTTTTATGTTGAATCGCCTCCGCAGCTGTAGGCGTTAAGCTGGAAATTCAAAGCGGTTGCGTTATACTACGAGCCATGTTGAATCAACTTCACATCAGAAATTTCGCGCTGATCGAGGACCTGACGCTTGAATTCTCCGGGCAAATGAACGTGCTTACGGGGGAAACGGGTGCTGGCAAATCCATTTTAATCGATGCGATCCGTTTCGTCTTGGGCGAGCGGCTGGACGGGCTCAGGACGGAGCCGAGCGAGAAACCCTGCCAGGTGGAAGCTGCGTTCGAGCTCCGGGAAGACTTCCTCAAGAAACAGCCTGCGCTCGAGCCTTACCTTAACGAAGATGGCCTGGTCATCCTGCGCCGGGAATTCTCCCAGGGAAAGACCCGCGCGTGGATCAATAACCGCCTCGTGCCACTCTCCATTCTGAAAGAAGCCGGCGCTTCTCTGATCGATATCCATGGACAGCATGACCACCAGCAGCTGCTGGATAGCGCCGTGCATCTTGATATTCTCGACCGTTTTGCCAAGATTGAACCTCTGAAGGAAGACTACCGTATCCTCTATGAGCAGTATGCCCGTTTAAAGAAGGAGCAGGGAGAGCTCGCGGAGCTTGAGGACCACAAGGAACGGGAGCTCGACGTTTTGAAATACCAAGTAGACGAAATTGAACGCGCGGAGATCAAGGATCTGAATGAAGAAGACCTGGAATTGGAGCGCATGCGGCTCGCGAACGCAGAGAAACTTGCCGAGATCGTAAC
Organism: Candidatus Omnitrophota bacterium; assembly: GCA_037139435.1. Lineage (GTDB taxonomy): Bacteria > Omnitrophota > Omnitrophia > Omnitrophales > Aquincolibacteriaceae > Aquincolibacterium. The sequence continues at coordinate 9,848 of JBAXGK010000001.1, forward strand.
GCATGCACTTGCGGTTCTGGATGAAAACGATACAAACGCGGACGGTTTTTTATCCGAAGCCGTGCGCGATCTTAGAAGTCTCGTCAAATTCGATAGCTCGGTCGAAAAGATCAAAACCGATTGCGAGAACGTGCAGTACTCACTCCAGGAGGCCGTGAGCGCTCTTCGGGATTACCGGGAGAAACTCACGTTTGATCCGGACCGTCTCAAGGAGTTGGACAGTCAGGCCAATCTTCTCGACCATCTCAAACGGAAATATGGCGGGACGCATGCCAAGGTGCTCGAATTCTACCGGGAGGCCAAAGCGAAATACGACAAACTGATCGACATGGACATGACGAAGAAGGACCTGCGGAGGGAGATGGAGGGGCTGGAACCGAAGTTGCAGGAGGCCGCGCTTAAATTCTCCGAGAAACGGAAAAAGGCGGGGGGGCTCCTTGAAAAGTCGATCGAGTCTGAATTGAAGGACCTTCAGATTGCACACGCGGAGTTCGAGGTGCGGATCGAAAGGACGGGTTTTTCTGCGGAAGGGATGGACCACGTGGAATTTCTAGCGCGCATGAATCCTGGCCAGCCGATGCTTGCGATCGCGAAGATCATTTCCGGCGGCGAAGCGTCCCGCGTGATGCTCGCCATGAAAAAGGCGCTTATGCAGGTCGATCTCGTGCCCGTCCTTATCTTTGATGAGATCGATACCAATATCGGCGGACGCTTGGGCAACGTTACCGGCCAAAAACTCAAAAGCATCTCTGGCGAGCGGCAGGTGCTGCTCGTGACCCATTTGCCGCAGATCGCGTCTTTCGCGGACCGGCATCTTAAAGTGACCAAGTCCGTCGAAAAGGGCCGGACGATGGTCCGGTATCAGGTACTCGAAGGCGAGGCCCAAGTGCGGGAGCTCGCACAGATGATGAGCGGTCAGCAGGAAAGCGAGATCTCACGGCGCCACGCTGAGGAAATGCTCGACCGCGCGAATTCCTGACGAGGATATCTTTTATGGAAAAATTAACCAGCGGTCCAGGTTGGTCTCTCAGTTCCGATGAGCCGAGTCCTGCGATCAAAAAGAAAATCCAAACACCCCCAAGCCCGTGATCCATTTGGAAAAAAGGACCTGGAAATACGTGAAGGTCGTCTCCGGGCTCCACATCTATGGCTCAGAGAGATTGAAGGGGTGGCCCGTGAATGGAAGACGCTTTGTGGGGCCGGCGGCACGGTCAAGAACGGGGCCATTGAGATCCAGGGCGATAAGGTTCCGTTGATCCGACAATGGTTTTTAAAGAGAGCCTCCCGGTGATTTTTACAGATTTGCGCGGATCTTATCAGCGGCCTGGGTGAGCTCTTCAGGAGTTGCGGCTTTGGCGCGGGCGAAGCTGAGGTCGCCGACACTATTGATCGGGATAAGATGGATGTGGGCGTGCGGGACTTCAATCCCGGCGACCATGATACCGACTTTCTTGCAGGGGAAGGCCTCCCCGATCGCTTTGGCGACCTTCTTGGCGAATACCATCAGCCCTTTTAACAGCTCATCCTCCACATCAAAAATATAATCAACCTCTTGCTTGGGGATGACGAGCGTATGGCCGGGATTCACCGGACGGATATCGAGGAATGCGAGATATCGGTTGTCTTCGAGGATCTTGTGGGCGGGGATCTCTCCCGCGAGGATCTTGGTGAAAATAGTAGGCATGGGCTCCCCCGTTAGAGATAGGAGGCGCTCCGAAAGCGCTCCCGTGAGTTTCTGGAATTGACTGACAGGAAACGAACTGTTGAAATCTGGGGAAATTATAGGACCAATCTCTAACGGGGTAAACCTCCTTTTTGAGAGCGATATAGTTTTTTTAATGAAATGCGGTACAATATTCCAAGACGTGCTTCTCATGCTGCGGTTTCCATAGGTAGTATGGGCCCAAGCCCTTATTTTTTCATGAAAAGTAACTTCGATAAAAAAACAGGGGGTTTAAGATGGCAGATGAAAATAAAAATACAGTGATGGGCGTGACGGAGAATCTCGAAGGGCTTCTTTGCTATGCGCTGGGCTGGGTGACGGGACTTGTTTTTCTGCTTCTCGAACAGAAGAACGCGTTCGTGCGTTTTCACGCGCTTCAGTCGCTGGTAACCTTCCTAGCGCTTTTCATCGTCTCGGTGGTGGCCGGGTTTATTCCGGTTCTTGGAGTTTTGATGGGATTGCTCCTCTGGATTTTGGGAGTGGTCCTCTGGATCGTTCTGATGGTGAAGGCTTATAAAGGGGAACGTTACAAACTGCCTGTCATCGGTGATTTCGTCGAACAGCAGCTCGGAAAATAACAAAGAAGCACAACGGTCAACGCGCAACGGTCAACGAATGGATTTTCGTTTTCACGTTGCGCGTTGTGCGTTGCGCGGGAACAATGAGTCACACTTCTTTTCTCTCCTCCCATGAACGATTTTAGCTGCCAACGCTGCAGCGCCTGTTGTCGCCAGCCCGGTTTCGTCTATCTTAAGGAAGGGGAGGCCGAACGTCTTGCCGCTCGTCTTGCGATGGACCTTTACCCGTTCACAGAAACGCATTGTCTTCTCATGGACCGGCAGCATCTTGTGCTTAAAAATCGTCCCGATGAAACGTGTCTCTTTCTTGAAGCTAATGGTTGTCAGGTCTACGATGCAAGACCCCTTCAATGCCGTGATTTTCCCTTGCGCTGGAAAACAGAAAAAAGTTTGAGCTACTGCGAAGGGTTGAAAGGGATCGAGCGACGCGAGAATGATGCTGCGGGGAAACTACGGCGCGACGATTTTGGCGGCTAGGTTCAAGCTTGCTTTCAAATCCGCCTCTTCGGATTTCGGCGCCGGAGGGGCTGGGGGGAGCGTAAAGATGAACCGGGATCCTTTGCCTGGCTCGCTTTCGAGCCAGATCTTCCCGCCGTGCATTTCCACGAATTGTTTGCTAATGGCAAGTCCCAAGCCGGTTCCTTTATGGCTCTGCTCAGAAGTTCGCCCTGCCTGCTCGTAAGCCTGGAAAACGGCCGTCTGATCTTTTAAATCGATCCCGGGTCCCGAATCTTCCACCGTGATCCTCGCTCCGCCATCGGGCTCTTTTGTCAGGGCAATATGGACAAAGCCTTTCTGGGTGAATTTCAGAGAGTTCGAGAGGAGATTGTAGAGGATTTGACGGACCTTGAGCTCGTCCGCCGTAATCTGGAGATGGGCCGGTTTTTCCGTGAATCGAAGGGTGAGACGTTTGGTGAGGGCTTCTTCACAAAAGAGATCGATCGCTGTGTGGATGACCTTTACAAGCTCGATCGGATGGAGCGATAGCTGGATCTTTTTGGACTCGATCTTGGACAGGTCAAGAACGTCGTTGATGAGCTCGCGAAGATGCTTCCCGCTGCGCTCCACGCGAGAAAGGAAATCCTTTTGCTTTTCGGTGAGCGGTTCGGTTGGGCTTTCGAGCAAGAGCTGGGAAAACCCAAGGATCGAGTTCAGGGGCGCGCGGATCTCATGGCTCATACGGGCAAAATAATCGGTCTGCAAGTGATGGGCATATTTGACTTTAGCGCTTGTTTCCCGGAGTTCCCAAAGTAGTTCTTCGAGACGCTCGTCCTTTTTCACAAGAGCCGAGGCCATGAATCTTATGAAGATCGCGATCAGGTAGAAGAAGGCGATGTGTCGCACGACGATAGCCGTTTGCTGGACCATGTTTAGGTCCGAGCCGAGTGAGACAGTCTGCGGGATGATATTTAAATTCCCGAGAACGATCAATCCCGCATAAAGAGCCGAGGCAAGGGTCGCCATCTGGAGGGTCAGAATGGTCGGCAGATTGAGCGCGCAGTAGACGATCGAGATGAAGAAGCAGGAGGCGTAGATGAAAAGGTCCACGTTCCCCAAAAGGTGCATAGCGGCGGTTTCTGCCAGGAAGTCGATTATGACGGAAGCGATCAAAGCATCAGTCCCTGAGCGGATATTGGTAAAAAGCCCCTTGTAGGGGTAGTTGACGAAGAGCTCGACAGCTATCACGAGGTAGAGGGGCCAAAGGTTTTGGATCGTGAAATTTCCCCACTTGCAAGTCAGGGAGTAAAGGGGAATAAGAAGTAGAATGGTGAGGATGCGGAGCTGATAAAGTTGGCAAGCTTTCTGGTAAATCTCAGCGATCGAAGTTCTTCCCGTGATTCTCATGATGTGCATCCTCAGAAATTGATGGGTCCCTTCAAGCGGGATTGCTCTTATAATAGCTAAGCGCGCCATGAAAAGGAAATCTATTCTTCGTCTGAGAAGTGAGAAGCTTGTGGCGAGGTGCTTGCTGGCTGTTATCTCTATCTTTTCTTATTGGTGACAGGGACAGCCCCAATCTCAGCTATGTTTCGATCGATCGGGATTGGGACGGCCCCTATTTCAACTGCATTGAAATTGATGGGTATTGGGATTAAAATGAACCGTTGCTTTTAAAGCTCTCATTGCATGAAAGGAGTCCCATGGACACGAATGCTTATTTGACGGATTGTCTAGAGGCGGTTATCGAACAGAGGGGGCAGGACGTTTTTTTAAAGGCAGGAGTGCCTCCCCGTATACGTCTTGGGGGGCAAGTGGTGTCGCTTCCTTTGAAGGGACTTTCCGGAGAAGAAATCCATGAGCTTGCTACTGAGCTCTTGGATCCCCACCAACAGGAAATGCTCCAAAAAAACAAGAGCGTGGATTTTGGATTCTCTTTCCATGAGCGGGGCTGTCGGTTTCGGGCCAACGCTTTTTTTCAGCAGGGGGAGATCTCCCTGGTTTTTCGTTTGCTCTGGAAAGGCATTCCGAGCTTTGAAGAACTTCGGTTGCCGCCGATTCTGAAAAGGGTCGCTCTCGAGAAATCCGGGATCATTCTTATCGGAGGAACGGTCTCTTCCGGGAAGACCACCACGGTCGCGGCCATGGTTCGGACTATGAATGAGAGCGTTCAAAAGCATATTCTAACGATTGAGGATCCTGTGGAATATCTGCATGAGGACAATAAGTGCCTCATCCAGCAGCGCGAGATCGGGCAGGATGCTGAAAATTTTAGTTCGGCGCTGAAATACATGGTGCGTCAGTCTCCCGACGTAATCGTGATCGGTGAGATGCGCGACGCGGAGTCCTTCAGCTTCGCGCTTTCCGCGGCCGAGGTAGGGAGGCTTGTGATCTCTACCGTTCATGCTCAATCTGCGGACCAGGTTTTTGATCGCGTGATGGGGTTCTTTCCGCCCTCCGAAAGGGAAGCGGCTTTGCGTTATTTTGCAGCTAATATGTCCTGCATCATGGTCCAGAAACTTTTAGTGGCTAAGGATGGGAAGCTGCTTGTACCTGCTGCAGAGGTGCTTTTGGGCAATTACACGATCAGGCAGCTGATCCTTGACAAAAAGATCGACAAGATCCCGCAAGCCATGCGCAATGCCCGCGAAGATGGGATGCAGACGATGGATCAGTCAATCGTGGAGCTTTGGAAAGCCGGGATGATCAGTCAGGAGACTGCGATCAGCGCAAGCTCGTCGCCGGAAGATATTCAGGCGATGATGAAAGGAATCCGGATCGGTCAAGACACAAAGATCCTCGGAACTTGAGGAAGCGTCACGAAGACGCCGAGGAGCTGACAGGAAAAGAGAGTCTTTGAAGCGGGCCTTACGAGACGTATTTTTCGCGGTAAATTTTTATCAAAGCGAAGAAGATAGAGAGTACCACGGGCGCCAAGAAGATCCCCATCAGGCCGTAGAATTTCATGCCCCCCATGATCCCAAAGAAAAGAAGGAAGTAGGGAAGCTTCGTTTTTTCTCCGATGATCGCCGGCTTCATGATGTTATCGAGCAGGCTGATCCCAAAAAATCCCACCACAAAAAGGATGATCGCCTTGGTATAGAATTGCATGATCAAAAGATAGACCGCGATCGGGAACCATACGCTTGCCGCCCCCAGGATCGGGACAAGCGAGGTAAGAAAGATCAGGAATGTAAAAAAAAGCGGAATGGGGACGCCCAAAGCCGTGAACATGACCCCCGCCACAGCCGCCTGCGTGATGCTGGTGAGAAGTTGTCCCCGTATGACGGCGACGAAGGTCTCGTGGATCTGCTTGAAAAGATGCTTCTTGGTCTCTTTCTCAAATGGCGATATTTCATAAATGAAATTGTAGATCTTTTCGCCATGTTTGAAGAAAACGAAAGTAAGAAAGGACATAAAGAAAATATTCAGGAGGACAAAGAAGATGTTTTTGGTGAACGTTCCTGCCTGAGCTGCGGCAAGGTTCCCGACCGTCTTGGTGGTTCCGAGAAACCAGGAGGACAGGCTGTCTTTCACGGGTTGGGAAGCAATGACGTGAGCTTGAACGTTCTGAAACCAGGGAAGTCCCCGCACCTGCTCGACGAGCTGCTCTAGTTTTCCATCGCGGACATAAGTGTAGGCCCACTGGGAAAATTCGATAATCTGGGTCGTCATGTTGATAACAACAAAGATGAGAGGCGGAACGACGACAAGGAATACAGCAACCGTCATGATGAGCGCGAGGGAATTGCTCCGTTTAGGGAACAATTTGCGGAGCTTTTCGTAGAGAGGATAGAAGGCGAACGAGAGGATCGCCGCCCAGAAAATAGCGGTGAAGAATGGGGCGAAGATGTTAAAGACCTGATAAATAATGAAAGCCAGGATACCAATAAAGAAAAACGAGATGAATTGTTCGCGTTTCATGGCTGTAGTCTCTTGGCTATTTTTTAAGGAGGTAATTCTTAACGTAATCCAGGATGCCTTCACGCGTCGTATAGCGGCAGCGGAAGCCCGTCATTCTTTCATGATGGCTCATGTCGGCCTGCGTGAAGTTCTGATAAAAGCTGTAAGGATTGTCGAAGTAATCGGGCTTATGGTTCGTCCCGAGCGCCTCATTCAGAGCGTCCACGATCTCATTGAAGGAGGTCGCCTGTCCGGTGCCGAGGTTCATGACCGTGGATTCCTTGGCCTTGTGCGCCAAGAGCGTGGCTGTCACGACGTCTTTGACGTAAATGTGATCGCGCTTTTGTTCGCCCCATTTGAAAATGCGCGGGCGGTGACCTTCCATCATTTTAAGTGCGAGCTGGTAGATCATGCTTGAGGCGTGCCCTTTGTAACATTCCCTGGGCCCGAAGACGTTGAAGAACCGAAGTCCGACTACCTTGATCTTGTCATAATAGGAAGGCGCAAGCTGGTCCATGATCCACTTGGAGTAGCCGTAGATATTGTTGGGATTTCCCGCATCGGCTTCTTTGATGGGCCGGTCGATCGAGCCGTAGGTCGCGGCAGACGAGGCGTAGACCACGGCGGCTTTCTTTTCGACGGCGAGGTCGAGGACATTGCGGAAGCCCTCGACGTTATCGAACATCATCTTTTGCTCATCGAGGATCGTTGTGTCCGTGATGGCAGCCATGTGATAGATTATGTCCAGCTTTTTGCCCTTGGCCCAGCTCATCCAGGTCTTGTCCGAGCAGTCGTAGGCCAAAAGGTCGCCCTTGAAGCCGAGGAGGTTCTTGAAACAGGAGCTGCGGAAGTCCTCTAAGACCGTGATTCGGGCGTCAGGAAGGCTGGATTGTAGTTCGAGAGCAATGTTAGAGCCGATAAAGCCGGAGCCGCCCGTCACTAGAATATTCTTCATAGGGTCGATATCATAGCCAAAAACAGCGAAAGTTCAAAGCTTTAATGCCGACAATAGAAGGGGGACATCGACGATGAAAAAGACAAAGATCTTTTTAGTTCTTCTGCTTGTTCTTGGCGTGCTCTTCTCGCCTTCTTTTGCCTATGCGGAAATGGCAGAGGATATTTCCTATGCCGCTCGTGGAGCCGGTAAGATCGTGGGGGGTGTGTTCGCGATCCCGAAAGCCATGTTGCAGGATTCCGGGCGCGTGATGTTCCCCTTCGGGCTCGTGACCGGAGCGCTTCGAGGGACCGTTCAGACGGTGACGGGGGTGGTCGGCGGGGCTCTGGATGTCGCTCGCGGCGGCGCTCCGTATGCCAAGTACGCAGCTCTCGCGCTTTAGAGTCTCTTCTTTTTAAAGGGGACAAGTTACTTTATGGAATAAAGTAGCCTGTCCTTTTTATTTTCGAAAAATCTCTACGCCGACTTTTTTCGCGTTCCGGAGTGCATTCGGTTTTGAAACCCGCAAGAAGATATCCTTCAGTTTGAATTCCAGGAGCAGTACCTGAGCAAGGCGTTCTGCCAGAGTTTCGATCAGATAGAAACGGCTCTTTGCGGTAAATTCCGTGGCGCGGTCAGCGATCCTCTTATAATTCAAAGCATCCCTCAGATCGTCCCGCTTTGCGGCCTTTTTGATAGGGGCAGAAAGCTCGAGATCGATCACGATTTTTTGCTGTTTCGTGCGTTCTCGAGGAAGCGTTCCGATGATGCAGGAAATTTCCAATCCTTGGATAAAGATTTTGTCAGACATTGCGGTAGTGTAGCACTTGAAATAAAAGTTTCAAAGTGTCAGAGTATCAAAGTGTCAAAGCGTTGATACTCTGATACACTGACACCCTGACACTCCAATACGCTCTATATTTAATCCTATGGAAACTAATACGAAAACAAAGCCACTTTGTCCATTGTTTGGCACCTGCGGAGGATGCCAGTATCAGGACATTCCCTACGAGGAGGAGCTTTCCCGTAAGGAGGCGATCTTGAAGGCCCTTCTTACCCAAGAGCTGAACCTTTCGGGCGAGGTCTTTGAGCCGATCGCAGCATCGCCGGAATTCTATTATTATCGTAATCGGTTGGATCTGACGCTCCGGAAAAGGAATAATGGGGAGCGCCAGATGGGCTTCATGCTTCCCGGGACACAGCGGCTCCAGGAAGTGGCGGTTTGCGCGATCGCACGCAAAGAGATCAATGATTTTTTGCCTACCTTAAAAGAAGAAGCCGTCCGCAAGCTCCCGGAGGATTACAAAGTCGCGAATCTGGTGGTTCGCGTCGGCGATGAAGGCAAGGTGTTTTGGGGCGGCATCGGCCGGAGGTCGCTCCGGATGAAAGAAGAGGACTATTTTTGGACGACCGTAAAAGGGCGCAAGATATTTTACTCGCTCGATACATTCTTTCAGGCCAATCTATCGATCCTGGATAAGATTGTTTCGAGGATTGAAAACCTGATCGAATGGAAGGAGGAGACGGTTTTCCTGGATCTTTATTCCGGCGTCGGACTTTTCGGGATCGCGTTGGCCGATCGCGCCAAGGAAGTGGTGATGATCGAATCCGGGTGTGATTCTGTGAAGCTGGCCCATTACAATGTCCTACATCATAAGTTGAACCATGTGAGGATCTTTGAAGGGCAGGTCGAGGTCCATTTGCCGGAGGCTTTGAAAGAGTTGAGCGGGAAACCTTGCGTGGCGTTGATCGATCCGCCGCGCGGAGGTCTTGCAGGCTCCGCGATCGAGACGCTCGGACAGGCGAAGGATCTTCATTCTTTATTTTATCTCTCTTGTTCGCCGGAGTCGCTTGCGCGGGATCTGAAACACCTGGCGCAGGTAGGCTGGCAGATTCGGAAGATCATGCCATTCGATTTTTTCCCGCGGACGAGACACTTGGAGACCCTGGTATGGCTTGTTCGGTTCCACTAGGCATGTCATCCCCGCATGCTTTAATCGGGAATGACAAAGAAATTAAAGCGCGAAAGTTCGTACAGGAGAATTATACTCCCATTGTTTTCAACGAATTCTTCGGGAATTCCAACCCTGTGGAGATGGAGATCGGATGCGGGAAGGGGAAATTCCTGGTTGCTCGCTCGATTGAAAATCCCCATACAAACTTTTTCGGGATCGATCGGGTCAGCAAGTTCATGAATATAGGGAAGACGCGCGCACAGAAGCGAGCGCTTCCCAACATTCGGTTCCTTCGGGCCGAGGCACGAGCTTTTTTGACGGAGGCGATCGCGCCCGGAAGCGTGAGCCTCTTCCACATCTATTTTCCGGACCCCTGGCCGAAACGCAGGCATCATGTTCGCCGGGTTTTCACAACGGAGCTTCTTAAGCTGCTTCACGCACGGCTTGTGCCAGGCGGGCTGGTGGAGATCGCGACTGATGATAAAGACTATTTTGATGCCATGAAGAAAACCATAGCGGCTACTGCAGAACTCTGGGAGAATGTGCGCGAAGCCGTCAATGAGAGGATCCTGGGCGGCATGAACAAGACAAGTTATGAGATCAAATGGGCGGCGCAAGGCCGTTCTCTTTACTACAGGGAGCTTAAAAGACGATGAGGATCGCACACGCTTTGGCCAGCGCGGGGCTTGGGTCTCGCAGGAAATGCGAGGTCTTTGTCACCAATGGCGCTATCTCTGTCAATGGCGAGGTCGTCCAAGACCTTGGCCGGCAGGTCGATTTCCAAAAAGATACGATCATGTATCGGCAAAAGGTCCTCCAGCTCGCGCCGCATGTCTATTTTATTGTGAATAAACCCGAGGGGTATGTGGTGACGGCCGAGGATCGGCATGCCAAGAAAACGGTCTTTGATCTTTTGCCGCGGCATCTTGTGGTTGCCACAAGGCAATCCTCTACGAACCGCGTCCGCGTGTTCCCGGTCGGGCGACTGGATAAAGATTCTTCAGGATTGCTCCTGATGACCAATGATGGCGAACTCGCGAACCGTCTGATCCATCCGCGCTTTCACGTGGAAAAATGGTATCAGGTGAAGCTCAATCGCGCCTGGGACGAGCGGGACCGCAACAGGGTGCTCGAGGGTTTCCATTCGTACGATGGATTTCTCAAGCTGGAAGAGATCCGGCCGATCTCAACGCGGATCGTGATGGTGGAACTTCGCGAAGGAAAGAAGCGCCAGATCCGGCGGGTGCTCCAGCGATTCGAATATGATGTGGTGATGCTCAACCGTTTTTCTTTTGGGCCCTTAAAGCTCGGGCATCTTGCGCCCGGTCAGGGCCGCTTTCTGACTTCCTACGAGGCCCGCGAACTTCGCGAGGCAGTGGATCTCTAAAGATCGCGCAACGCTCAGCGGTCAACGATCAACGTAAAAGCCTAGAATACATTCGTTGCGCGTTGTACGTTGCGCGCGCTATTCCTCAATCGTTTTGTTCCGCGGGTGATAGAAGAGGCGCTTCTTCGAATCTGCATCCTCCATGATAACCACCAAGTGATCGTCCACTGAAAAGGCCGGATGCATCTGGATCTCTTCGGCCCTGACGCCCTTGCCCTTCAAAAAATCCAGAAGGAATTCCTGCTCGGGTTCTTTTAAAGTGCATTTGATCTCCAGAAAATCCCGCACCAGATATTCCCAGGTTTGTTTGTTGACGAAGCTCATCGCAATACCTCCGTGGGTTGTTCGCTTGTCCTTAACAATAGCGGGTGGGGGCGATCTTTGAAAGGGAGGAAGTTGTAACTTCTTTGGGGAGTCTACTATTGGTAGATGCCTGGTGTTTTTTAGTATAGGGCCCGAGGGAGGATTCAGCCTCGGTTTTCCCCTAAAAAAATTTTAAAATAAATTTGACAGATATTGAATCGTGAGCTATATTACGCCTACTAATCTATGGGGTTACTAGACTATGATATCTAACAAGACAAAATACGCTCTTAAAGCCGTTCTGATGCTGACGGGGAAATATGCCTCGAAGGAGCCTGTTCTGATCGCCGAGATCGCAGAAAAAGAGTCGATTCCGAAGAAATTCCTGGAGTCGATCCTTCTGGAGCTCAGGAATAAAGGACTCCTGCAGAGCAAGAAGGGAAAGGGTGGCGGGTATCTTTTGGCACGCTCACCGGACCAGATCAGCTTTGGGGAAGTGATCGGGATCTTCGAGAATCCTTTTGGGGCGCTGCCTTGCCTGGACGTGAAGGCGAATCGCCGGTGCGATGAATGTAAAAGAGGTAGCGCCTGCGGGATCCAAATGGTGATGCAGGAAGTCTACCGGACGACTTCGAGCATTCTGAACATTACGACTTTTAAAGACGTCTATGATCGAATGCGAAATACGAACCAGGAAGCTATGTATTTCATATAACTAAAACGAAGGGGACAGTCCCTCTAAAATTTAAAGGGACTGTCCCCGTATAACCAAAGGGAGATTCAAATGAGCAAGATCGATAGCAGGTTAAAAATTGAAACGCTGGCACTTCACGGAGGTCAGGAGGCGGACCCGACAACGGGCTCCCGCGCCGTTCCTATTTATCAGACGACTTCCTATCAGTTCAAGAACACCGAGCACGCGGCCAGTCTTTTCGGGCTTAAAGAGTTCGGGAATATTTACACGCGTCTCATGAACCCGACGACGGATGTTTTTGAAAAGCGTATCGCACTCCTTGAGGGCGGTGTCGGCGCGCTCGCGGTCTCAAGCGGTCAATCCGCGATCACGATTGCGCTTCTTAATATCGCTCAGGCAGGGGATGAGATCGTTTCCGCGGATAATCTCTATGGTGGGACCTACAATCTCTTCCATTACACATTCCCGCGGTTGGGGATCCAGGTCAAGTTCGTGAAGTCGAACGATCTTGAGGCTATCCAGAAGGCGATCACGCCGAAAACCAAAGCGGTTTATGCCGAATCGATCGGGAATCCGAAGCTTGACGTCGCGGATCTCGAAGGGATTGCCAAGGTCGCTCACAAGAACGGAATTCCGTTCGTGCTGGATAATACGGTTTCTCCGTATCTCCTGCGACCCCTTGACCACGGGGTGGATATCATTGTGTATTCGGCCACGAAGTTTATTGGGGGACACGGGACCTCCCTCGGTGGGGTGATCGTGGACTCCGGGAAGTTCGAGTGGACGAACGGAAAGTTCCCCTTGATCGCAGCGCCCGATCCGAGCTATCACGGCATTAATTTCGTGGAAGCTCTGAAACCGATGGGCAATATCGCCTACATTATCAAAGCGCGCGTCACGCTTTTGCGGGATCTTGGAAGCGCCCTTTCACCGTTTAACTCGTTCCTTTTCCTGCAGGGCCTTGAAACTCTGCATCTTCGTTTGCCGCGGCATGCGGAGAACGCGCTCAAAGTAGCCGAGCATCTTTCAAAACATCCGAAAGTGGCGTGGGTCAATTATCCGGGGCTTCCTTCCAGCCCGGAGAAAGATCGCGTAAAGAAATATCTGCCCAAAGGCGCGGGTGCGATCCTTGGGTTTGGGATCAAGGGAGGCCTTGAAGCCGGCAAGAAATTCATTGATTCGCTCGAGCTTATCTCGCATCTTGCGAATGTGGGCGATGCGAAGACGCTTGCGATCCATCCGGCGACGACCACGCACCAGCAGCTTTCCGCGGCAGAACAAGAGGCTACGGGCGTGACGCAGGATTTCGTCCGTCTTTCGATCGGCCTGGAACATATCGACGATATCCTTGCCGATATCGATCAAGCGCTCAGCAAGACCTAGGGGACAAGATCGGATAAAACCTATGGCCACAGAACCTGAAAAAGTCAAAAAGGGCAATATCATCAACGACGCGATCATCAAAGATATCGCGGTGATCCTTGGCGGCTTGAAATACGGGGAAATCGTCATTAAGGTCCACGACTCGAAGATCATCCAAGTCGAAAAGACCGAAAAAACAAGATACGACAACTACCGTGGCATGGAACAGGGCTGCGGTATCTGAAGGAGGACAAGTTTTTCAGTCTACCGGACCACCGGCTGACACAATGAAGTAACAATCAAAATTAAATTTTCGCCTTTCCGACCCGACCACGGGATGACAGGGCACACAAAATCGGACAAGGAGAAAACTAAAATGAAGAAGTTCATTGTGTTGGGGCTTTTGGCCTCTTTCGTCAGCTGGCAGTTTACCGGAATTTCGTATGCTGGAGTTCCCTTAAACAATCTGGAAGGTGTCGGAGGTATTGCGTTCAACCCTTTGGCGTATCTGGCCAATGCGGGAAGTAAATGGAAGAAAGAAACGCCGGTATCACCTGAAGCAGGAAAGCCCGGAACAGAAAAGAAGGCTTTTAACGATTATGGGTTGCTGGAAAATGTCAGCAAGCCCCAGGGCGGAGTGTGGTACGTGCGTTTGCCCCAGTCTCACGTGGATTGGACCGCGCTGGGCTCGGCTTTCTCGCTGTACGACCGGGTCGAAGTTTCGTATGGGTGGGAGGCGGTGGCGCAGCATGGTGCTAAGACGATCTATAAGAACAATGTCGGCACCAAATTGCTTTTGGTTCCGGAGAATGCCGGAGATCATAAGTTTATCCCAGCGATCTCGATCGGCGGTATTCTGAAGAATACTGACTATGTACCGTCAGGGACAAAACATGTGGGCGTTGACGCGTATTTGGTCGCAACGAAGCTGATCAAAGAAACGCCGCTTCCGGTGCTGTTGTCGGGAGGTTTGTTGGCCACGAACAGCCGTACAACCGGTGTTTTTGGATATGATCCCAATTACCGGTTCACATGGTTCGGGAATGTGGACCTGATCGTTCTTAAGAATTTGGCGGTGGGTTATGAATACAAGCAAGGCGCCAAATTCCACGGTTGGCACGATGCGGATTATCAAGACGTTCATGCGGCGTGGTTCATCAATGACAAGTGGACCCTCGTCGGCGCTTGGGTCTATGCGGGCAAAGCCAAGAGCAGTAAGGAGGTCGGACTGGGGGATGGTTTTACAGCCAGCTTGCATTACGCTTTTTAAAATGGAAAAGGGCTTAGTTTTACAGAAAAAAATAAAAAAGGAGGATACATGGGAATCTATCAAGATATTACAAAAACCGTTGGAAATACGCCGCTGGTGCGCTTGAACCGTCTGACAACGGGACTTGCCGCGACGGTGCTGGTAAAACTGGAATCGGCGAACCCGCTTTCAAGCGTCAAGGACAGGATCGGTGTCGCGATGGTCGAGGCCGCCGAGAAAGCCGGGAAGCTCAAGCCTGGCAGTGTCATTGTGGAGCCTACGAGCGGAAACACAGGGATCGCTCTGGCGTTTGTTGCTGCGGCGCGAGGGTACAGGCTTATTCTAACCATGCCGGAGACCATGAGCGTCGAACGTCGCCAGCTTTTGAAGATCCTGGGTGCGGAAGTGGTTCTGACCGAGGGGGCACAGGGCATGCGAGGTGCGGTCGAAAAAGCTGAGGAGATCGCGAAGAAGGTTCCCGGAAGTTTTATTCCGCAACAGTTCAACAACCCTGCGAATGCGGAGGTCCACCGGAAAACGACGGCTGAAGAGATCTGGAAAGATACGGACGGAGCTGTAGATATTTTTATCGCCGGGGTTGGGACAGGCGGTACGCTGACCGGCGTAGGCGAAATCCTGAAACAAAGAAAACCCTCGGCAAAAATCATCGCTGTGGAGCCGGTCGACTCTCCCGTATTGTCGGGCGGAAAAGCAGGACCTCACAAGATCCAAGGGATTGGCGCCGGGTTTGTCCCCGGGGTTTTGAACACGAAGGTCTACGATGAGATCATCAAGGTTCGTCATGAGGATGCCGGGGAAGTAGCCCGTCAGTTGGCACGCCAGGAAGGGATCCTGGGAGGAATCTCGGCCGGCGCGAATGTTTGGGCCGCGCTGGAAGTGGCGAAACGGCCGGAGTCCAAAGGCAAGACGATTGTGACCGTCATCTGCGATAGCGGAGAAAGATATCTCTCGACCTGGCTCTTTCAGGAATTCGCGGGTTGATTGCTGAGAATCCTATGATAGACCACCATTGGAGAAGTATCGTAAAAGCAATTTCATACCGGATCACAGGGACTATCACGACGATTCTTATTTCCTTGGCCATTACCCGGCAACTGAAATTTGCTCTCTCGATCGGGCTTGCCGACGTGTTCATCAAGATCCTGGTTTATTATCTTCATGAACGCGCGTGGAACAAAATCAAGCTGGGTCGAAAGCCGCTCGATTACCAGATCTAACGCTATGGAAAATCTTAAAGCATTCAATCTAAATTTGGCGGGAAAGGGGCCCGAGGATGTTTTGTCATGGGCCATCGGCCATTTCGGGCCGGACAAGGTCGCTCTGGCGTCAAGTCTTGGGGCGGAGGATCAGGTCCTGACGGATATGCTGCTCAAGATCGATCCAAGTGCAATCGTTTTTACAATTGACACGGGGCGGTTGCCTCAGGAAACGCTTGAGTGCTTAAAGGACACAGAAAAAAAACACAGTTTCAAATACCACGTTTATGCTCCAGAGGTTGGCGCAGTAAAAAAAATGGTAGCGGAGAAGGGGCTGGATCTTTTTTATGAAAGTGTCGAGAACCGGAAACTTTGTTGCCATATCCGGAAGGTCGAGCCGCTCAAGCGCGCGCTGCAAGGTCTCAAGGTCTGGATCTGCGGTCTGCGTCGCGAGCAATCCGTGACGCGCGCGGACCTGAATGTTATCGAATGGGATGAAGCGAACGGTCTTTATAAGATCAATCCGCTGATTGATTGGACGGAAAAGCAGGTTTGGGATTATGTTCATGCCGAAAAGATTCCTTATAACAAGTTGCATGATCAGGGATATCCGAGTATCGGTTGCGCTCCGTGCACGCGGGCGGTGAAGCCAGGTGAGGATGTTCGTGCCGGACGGTGGTGGTGGGAGAGCCCGGATAAAAAAGAATGCGGCTTACATTTTAAGGACGGCAAAGTTGTGAGGAAAGGTTCGTAATGGACACTTTAAGAAAGCTTGAAGCGCAGAGCATTCATATTTTGCGGGAAGCGTACAAGGAATTCAAAAGCCTTGTCATGCTTTGGTCGATCGGTAAGGACAGCACGGTTCTGCTCTGGCTGGCCCGGAAGGCATTCTTTGGTCATGTGCCGCTCCCGCTCCTCCATATCGACACGCATTACAAGATCCCGGAAATGATCGCCTATCGCGACAAGCTGGCCGCAGATTGGCATCTTAATATTTTGTACGGCGAGAATGCGCAGGCGCTTGCGGCGAAGCAGACGTTTCCGGATGGGAAAGTCGATCGCTTGACTTGCTGCAAATCCCTGAAAAGCGAGGCGCTCAAACATACGCTTTCTGGCGAATGGCCGCGTTACGCGTTCGACCATAATCTTGGGAAATATATACAGGAGAAGAACCCGCAGCCTTATACCGGCGTGATCGTGGGGGTTCGTGCGGATGAAGAAGGGAGCCGCTCCAAGGAGCGCTATTTTTCGCCGCGCGATAAACAAAGCGATTGGAATATCGGCGATCAGCCGCCTGAGCTCTGGAGCCAGTACAAGACCGATTTCGCGCCCGGAACCCATGTGCGCGTGCATCCGCTCCTCGATTGGACTGAGCTCAATATTTGGGAATACATCGATCGTGAAAATATTCCGATCATTCCGCTTTATTTCAATAACGGGAAGGGGCTTCGTTACCGCTCGCTCGGCTGCTATCCCTGCACGGGATCGGTGAAGTCGGATGCACGGAACGTGAAGGAGATCCTTTCAGAACTCAAAACCGGAAAATTCTCGAACATCGCAGAGCGCTCCGGTCGGGCCCAGGATAAAGAAGACGGCGGCGGGCTCGAGACGCTTCGCCGCGAAGGGTATATGTGACATCTTTCGGATGTCATCCCTGAATGTTTAAATCGGGGATCCATTTCTGGATTCCCGCTTTCGCGGGGATGACAGGCTGAATTTGAAAGGTATTAAGGACTGACTTATGGACAGAATGAACATTGTGATCGTCGGGCACGTGGACCACGGCAAAAGCACTGTGATCGGCCGGCTTTTGGCCGATACGGGATCTTTGCCTGAGGGGAAACTTGAACAGGTCAAAGCGACTTGCGCGAAGAACGCGAAACCTTTCGAATACGCGTTTCTTCTCGATGCTCTCAAAGATGAGCAATCTCAGGGGATTACGATCGATGCCGCACGTTGCTTCTTCCACACGAAGAAGCGCGAATACATTGTGATCGATGCTCCGGGGCATATTGAATTTTTGAAGAACATGATCACGGGTGCTTCGCGGGCCGAAGCGGCACTCCTCGTGATCGATGCGAAGGAAGGCATTCTCGAAAATTCTAAGAGACACGGTTATCTGCTTTCCATGCTCGGGATTCGCCAGGTGGCGGTGCTTGTGAACAAGATGGATCTCGTGGAATACAGCGAGCAGGTCTTCCGGGCGATCGAAAAAGAATACGGCGATTTTTTGAAAGGGTTCAGCATCCAACCGAATGCTTTCATCCCAATGAGCGCGATGAACGGTGTGAACATGATCGCCAAGTCACCGGAAATGCCGTGGTATTCCGGGCTTTCGGTATTGGAACAGTTGGACTCTTTTCATCATGAAACCACGAGTGAAGCGTATCCCTTCCGTTTTCCGGTGCAGGACATTTACAAATTCACAGAGCTTGCCGATGACCGGCGCATCATGGCCGGAACGATCGCCACGGGAACGATCCGGGTCGGTGACGAAGTGGTGTTTCTTCCTTCGAAAAAAAGAACGCGGATCAAAACGATCGAAGAGTTCAATGCGCCGTCGAAGCAAGAAGCCTCCGCCGGGGAAGCGATCGGTTTTACGACCGAGACCCAACTTTATATCAAGCCAGGCGAGCTGATGGTGAAAACATCGGATCCTCTGCCGTCCGTGAGCACGCGTTTTAAGGCGAATATTTTCTGGATGGGCCATGCACCGCTTGTGAGAGGCAAAAAGTACAAATTAAAACTCGGTGCGAGCCGTCCTTCGGTTCGACTCGTCGAAGTTCTGAATGTTCTGGACAGCTCGGAGCTGACTTCGATCACCAACAAGGCACAAGTGGATCGGCATGATGTTGCGGAGTGCATTTTTGAAACGGGTAAACCGCTCGCCTTCGACAAGGCGGGCGATCTTCGTGAAACAGGCCGTTTTGTGATCGTGGATAATTATGAGATCGCAGGCGCCGGGATCGTTTTGGAGGCGCTTTCGGAGGATCGGTCGATTCTGAAGGATCATGTGCGCCATCGCGAGCAGATCTGGGAGCGGAGCGGTGTCAGTGCTTCGGAAAGAGGCGGGATCTATGGTCACCGGCCGGCATTCATCCTGATCTCCGGCAAGGTCAATACCGGCAAGCAGAAGATCGCACGGGAGCTTGAAGCGCGTCTCCTGAAGCAAGGAGTGAAGGCTTTTTATCTCGGCATTTCAAATCTTGTTTCGGGTCTCGACAGCGAATTGCCTCAAGGAGTCGATTCGCAGGAAGAGATCGTCCGGCATCTCGGAGAACTCGGCAGGATCATTGCCGAATCCGGGCAGGTTTTTATCACGACCGCATCGGATCTGGATGATTTTGATATCGAAACCCTCCGAATCTTGAACAGTCCGAATGAGGTTTGGGTGATCCAGGTGGGGCCCAATACTTTCTCTGGGTTTAAACCGTCTTTTGTTTTAAAGGAAAATGAATCTCTGGAAGCGGCGGTCGAGAAGATCGGCTCTTTTCTCAAGAAAAAAGAGATCATTCTGGAATATTATCTCTAACGGGGCAAAGGAGATCTATCCGATGGCGCTGATTCGGGAAGAACAGATCAAAGCGGACCAACATCCCTTCGATGCTTGGGACAACCTTGTCCGGGCGTCCCGTGATGGGTTTGCTTCGATCTCTCCTGAGAATTTCCTGCGCTTTCGTTGGTTCGGTATCTACCAGCAG
>JBAXGK010000002.1:0-25786 GCA_037139435.1 Candidatus Omnitrophota bacterium
CCCGGTCCCCATCCATGCCGAAAACGTTTTCTGTAACAAGGATCTTCCGTCGCGCCGTGCATTTCTTCAGAATCTCTTCGCATTTCTCATAGTTCTTATGCGGAAAAACTCTCATCTCGGCTCCGGAAAGCCTCGCACCATCGATCAAGGAAGCGTGACAAAGCTTGTCCATGATCACAATGTCCTCTTTGCCCGCAAAGGCGGTCAGGATCCCGAGGTTCGCGAGAAAACCAGCCGCGAAGACAAGCGCGCCTTCTTTGTTTTTGAATTCGGCGATCTTTTTTTCGAGCCTTGCATGCGCCTCCGTGGTCCCGGCGATCAGCCGCGCTGAGCGCGCACCAACGCCGTACCGATCGATCGCCTTATGCGCTGCCGCGATCACTCGAGGGTGACGGCTCATGCCCAAATAGTCGTTTCCGCAGAAAAGAAGGATCTTCCGTCCTTCGAAAACAGCTCTTGTTCCTTCGTGTTCTTTAAGAACGCGCAGAGAGCGGTAAAGATTCTTTGAGCAAAGCGCGTCTAATTCTTTTTGGTATTCGTTTTTCATGGTCTTTTTTCCGTTTTTCTCTCCCCGCGGGGAACGGCTTAGGTTTTTCTGAGTAGAACGGCGGCGACCTGCCCGCCGAAACCCATGGAAACCTTGATAGCGTTTGCGATCTTGTGCGGCCGCATTTTCCCAGGCGTATAGTCCAGGTCGCATGCGGGGTCTTTCTCTTCAAGTCCTACCGTCGGCGGAATAAAGCCCTCGTGAATCCCGAGAAGCGTCGCGATGATCTCAATGGCACCCGTCGCGCCGAGCATGTGTCCCGTGGCGCCCTTAGTCGAGCTCATAGGGATCTTGTACGCTTCGTCACCAAGGGCTTCTTTAAGTTCCAACGTTTCATAAAGATCCCCCTGCCGCGTGCCCGTGCCATGCAGATTCAGATAATCGATCTCCCGCGGCGTGATCCCGGCCCTCTTGAGAAGAACCCCAAGCGTGTAAGACAAGGCGTGCTCCTTAAGATCAAAATGGATCGGCTGTTTGCTGTCCTGACCATAAGCAGCCTCGATGATTTCACCGTAGATCCTTGCGCCGCGCGCCTTCGCGCTTTCGAGCGTTTCAAGAAAAACCACTCCCGCACCCTCCCCGATCAGAAATCCGTCGCGTCGTTTGTCGAACGGACGAATGTCCCGGGTTGCAAGCGCCTTCATGTTTTTATAGCCTCCCAGCATCAGCGGCGTGATCGAAGCGTCCGTGGCTCCCGCCAGGCAGTACTCCGCATCCCCTTCGGAGACCATGCGGAATCCCTGGACGATGGCGACAGTTCCGGTCGCGCACGCGGCCACGTAGCACTTGGCCGGCCCCTGGATCTTCATGCGCCGGGCGATCCACTGGTCCGCAAAATTCGGGACCGCGTTGGTGAAGATTCTTGCGCCCAGGATCGCGCTTGGGTTGCGCGCGAATCTTTCCTTAAACCTCCCTAAGCTGTGAACGCCACCCTTGCTGGAGCTAACGGAAAGCGCGACCGTGAAAGGATCTACGGCTTTCATGTCGAATTGAGCGTCGGCGACAGCTTGCTCCGCGGCAGCTACGGCGTATTGAATGAAAGGGTCCAGGAGCTGCGTTTTGCAAGAACGAGGATCAAAGTTTTTGAGGGGGAAAACGGGCGGGAATTGGCAGCCTTCGACGACGGAATGGTCCGCGTTTTCTTTTCCGGGAACACCTTTTTTAAGGTTCTCCCGAAACTCCGCAAGCGTGTTCCCTATGGAAGAAAGAACCCCCATGCCCGTGACTACCACGCGTCGTTTCACCCCGTTAGAGATCGTTGGACTCATATTCTATTTTTCGTCAGAATGTTTAAAGACGCTCATGATAGTTTCACGGCTTTTCGCAAACGCTTCCTATCTCTAACGGGGTTCATGTGTCGGATGATCCCTTCCGGTGTGAAATAGGGAGAAATTCTACCCTAGAAAGGGCGGGATTCAAAATGAAACACTTGCCCCGTGACCTGACGCATCTGGTCGGAGGCAAGAAAGAGAAGAAAGTCCGCAACTTCTTCGGGATCCGAAAAAGTTTTGAGAGGGCTTTCCTCGAGATTTTTTTGCAGAGTTTTCTCGGGAACGCTTGCGGTTATAGAAGATCGCATAAAGCCGGGATTCACAGCGTTCACAAGAATTTTTTTTCGTCCGAGCTCTTTAGCAAGCGTCTTGGTCATAGCGATCAGCCCGCCTTTCGATGCGGCATAATTTGCGGCGCCGGCAAGCCCGCTTAACCCCGCGCGGCTGACGATCGTGAAAACCTTGCTCGGTGTTTTCCTTAAAAGAATCGGTAAAAGCTTTTGGGTCAGATAAAAAGGTGCCTTGAGATTAACCTTCAGGACATCGTCCCATTCTTTCTCAGACATTTTTTCGAGAAGCGCGTCCGCCGTTGCAGCGGCATTGTGAATGAGGACGTCCAGGCGTTCGACTTTCTCTTTGAAAGTGGCGGCAAAAGCCTCAATGGCTGCGGCGTTAGCAAGATCCATGGAAAATCCTTGCGCACCGGTTCGCTCGAGTTCTTTGGCAACAGCGGAAGATTTATAATAACTGAAGAAGACGCGCGCACCTTGTAGGACGGCCTTCCGGACAAGGGACTGCCCCAGCTGGCTCGTTCCGCCGGTGATAAGAATTATTTTGTCTTTAAGTGGAGATTCCACGGGTCAGTTTTTTGAGCCGCAGCCCGCAGGACGGGCATCGTGTTCGCAAGCGCCTTCCATGGAAAAACCAGAGCGGCGGAGCATGTCGAGATCTTCTTGAAGCGGATTACCTGCGGTGGTGAGATAGCCGCCGACCACAAAACCGTTCGCGCCACCGCGAAGGGCTTTTTCCTGAAAATAAACTCCCAAATTCAATTCGCGTCCTCCGGCGAGCTTGATATTGGCTTTCGGATGAATGAAGCGAAAGATCGCGACCGTCTTCACGACTTCCGCCGGAGATATGGCTTGTCGCCCCTCGAGAGGCGTCCCGGGCCGGGGGTTAAGGATATTAATCGGTAGGCAGTGAAGGTCGTAGGGCTTAAGCTCGAACGCGAGACGAATCCGATCTTCCGCGGTCTCCCCCATTCCAAAAATACCGCCCGAGCAAACTTCGACCCCGTTCGCCTCAAGGAATTTTAGCGTTTCCATTCTCTCGTCATAAGTGTGCGTAGAAACGATCTCCGGATAAAACTCGCGCGAACATTGAAGGTTGTGATTGAAGCGCCGCATTCCGGCCGCGCGAAGCTTCCGGATCTGTTCGGCCGTCAGGTTCCCGAGAGATCCATCCAGCCGGAGGCGGGTCTTTTCGCTTAACAATTGAAAGGTCGCGAGCACTTGCTCGAATTCAGCATCATTGAGCGTTTCACCGCTCGTGACCACACAAAAGCTTTGGACTCCATTCGCTTCGCTTTTTATTGCCTCTCCTAGGATCTCTTCCGGACTCATGAGAGGGTAGCGCTTCACGCCGGTTTTGTAGTGGGAAGATTGGGAGCAAAAACCGCAGTCCTCGGAACAAAGATAGCTTTTGGCGTTAACGAGGGAACAAAGATCGGCTTGGGAGGGCCTGAACTTGGTTGTGATCTCGTGGGCGGCGTTTAGAAGAAGGTCGGACTCTCTGAAGTCTTGGATCGAACTTAAGCGAAGAGCCTCGGAAGGGGTAATGCTCCCCCCCGCGAGGACGCGGGACTTGAGTTCCTGTATAAAAGCTTTCATTCCGGGACCGAAAGTAGAAAGCGCTTAGGCCTGGGCGAAAACTTCACGGGCCACAATGCCCACCACGCCAAGCGCCACAGCATTCTCGCCGAAAGCGGATGGGATGATCTTGACCTGCGTCGCGGACTCTTCCACGGACCATTCCTTGACCGTGTTCTTGATCGCATCGAGCAGTGGTGCACCGCAATCCTCAATGCCTCCGCCGATCACAACCACTTCCGGATTGAGAAGATTTACGATAAACGCTACCTTCTTGCCAAGGTCTTGTCCGGCCTGTTCTGCCGCTTTGATCGCAAGAGCATCTTTTTCCCTAACAGCCTTAACGACTTCTTTAAAAGTCAGCTTCGAAAGGTCTCCTTGGACCATATCTTTCAGAACCGAGGGTTCCCCCTTTTCGATCCGCTCGCGCGCATGGCGCACCATGCCAATATCCATTTCCCACCGGCCAAGCTGAGTCGCGATCTTGAAGGAATAGTCCTTGCTGGCGTGTGAGCTTGTGATCCCGAGCTCTCCCGCGGCACCGTTGGCTCCGCGATAGATCTCTTCGTTGATCAAGATGCCACAGCCAACGCCCGAGAACATATAGACCATGTTCCGCACATCGCGATCAAGCCCGAGCCACTTCTCGCCGAGCACCGCAGCGTTCGCATCGTTTTCCACGATCGTGGGAATGTTGAGTCGTTTTTCAAAAGTGTCTTTAATTGAAGAGCAAACGGAGATGTCCTTGTCTCCAAGGCTTTGCGGCCAGCGAATCGTTCGCCCGCGTTCATCAATGATCCCCGGAATACCGACCCCGAGACCCACGATCTTAGATTTATCGATCTCGGCCTTTTCGATGATCTCTGCCGCAAGATCGACCATCTGGAGGACGATTTTTTCAGAATTCTCCGGAGCTCTTTCGCGCTTGATCTCGCTGATCACGTTGATCTCAAGATCCACCAGCACCGCGACAATGCTCATCATGTTAAGGCCGACGCCGACAATGTAGCCGGCTTTGGGATTAAGCTCCACAAGCACAGGCTTGCGTCCGCCGGTGGATTCATCCATCTCGCCTTCCACCACAAGCCCTTTTTTGATGTAGTGGCTCACATAGTTAGAAACGGTCACAATGTTCAGCTCTGTGAGCTTAGAAATATCGGTTCGGGAGATCGGCCCGTTCTTACGAATGACCTCGAGAATCCCAAGGTTCTTTCTTTCCTTGTCGGTCAGGGTGCGATCTTTGAGCATTTGCTTGATGGCCATGGGGTAGTTGCTCCTTTCAATATTCGCTGTTTTCATAACTTGTTATTTTATAGCTATATAAGTGCCACATGCGGCGCTCATTTTAACTCCACAATATGCTTTTTCAAAGTGTTAATTGAGTGAGGTTTTTCCCTGTTTTTCGGCAAGGACGCAACTCTTTTTCAGACAAGCCCTTAGGGGGCTTTCATTATTTAAAAAAATCTTCCTGCCCCAACAACTCTTTTGCTTTTTTGCCGACCGGGTCTTTATGGAAATATTCTTGGATCACACCTTTTTTAAGATAGTTCGCGATCGGGATGAGAATCATTCCCTGGTCCAGGGCCAAATATTGGGTGTTCACTTTCTTGTTTGGAAAAGTGATCGAATCATAAAAGCCGTATTCTCCATAAAGATCGAAGGTCAGGAGCTTTCGAATATTCTTAATGGCGTCTTTGGGCAACGCATCCAGCGCCAGAAAACTCGCGTGCGGAGTGATCACACCTCTGTCCGAATACCCTTTCACGCCCAATCTCTTCACCCCGTACTCCCCGTACATCCAGCGGCGCCCATCGGCGGTCGCGGAAGGCGAGATCCCCCAAACGGGATATTTTTTTTCGGTCAGCGCATAATCCCGCTGAAGTTCGGTCACGATTTTGTCGTTGAGTCCGAGCCCCTTGGGAGCGAACCTTTGCTCCTGGAGCACCATCGTCGGCATCAGAAATTCGAAAAGGGAGCCTCCCCAGCTTGGCACGAACTTTTTCTTTCCGTCCTCATAGTAGCCCTGAAAATAACTGACCTTGTCCCTCTCGACCATTTTGCCCTTTGGTTTTTGTGTCTGCCATTCCCACGCGTCCGGCGCCGTGCGGTAAAGGTACCACCAGTGGTCGGGAGGAATATCTCCCTTGCCGATCGCGTAAAGGCTCATCGCGCGCGCTTCGGTGACAAGCATTCCATAGTGATAAGGGGTGGGACTTTGGCGGTCCACGTCGTAACCAATGGCGAGATGGTTCGTGTCGGGATCCAGAAATTCCTGAAAATGAAACCGGTCCAGAATGGCCGTAGCCTCTTGCGCGATCTCTCCTGGAAAGGCCTGGCGAACCACCACCAACGCGATGGCCAGCCATCCGTTGTCCACGCTTGAAATAAATTTGTGGGTTACGCCCAGGCGCGTTGTTTCATAAAAGTTGAAGTAAAAACCTTTCCACGTCTCCATCTTTTTTAACGTATTTAGACTGTTCTGAACGCGCTTCGTCGCCGCTTCGGGAGAAATGATCTCCATCTCTCGGGCAGCCACGGTCCCCATCAGGTCCATGGCAATGTTTGTAGGTGAGGTGTAGGCGGCTGCGAGAGGGAAATCCCCGACTTTAAAGTGGTCTGAGACGAGGTGATTTTTTTTGTCGGTAGCGTTTTCAAAGTACTGCCAGGTGTCCCGTGCGATCTTGAGGAGCAGTTCCTTGTCGTTTGCAGTCGCTAAAAGTTCTTTGCGCCTGGGCTCTACCATCACGGAACGTGGAAATCCGACGAAATTGTCTTCTACGCTTTCAAATCCAACCTCGGGGTGTCCCAGAAAGGCGATTTCATCCAACCCCACTTTCCCGGCCAGATTCCGGTCCCGGGCAAACGCGCTAAAGGAAAGGACCTTTAGCTGATCCAGGTCAATTCCCATAAAAACATTCGTCGGCAAAACCACCTCATTCCATCCCTCCTTTTCAAGACAGGCATCGGTGATATCCCGCTCGACGGTCTTACCGGCCCAATCAGTCAAAGCAACGCGCAGGCGTCCTTTAAACGGCGCTGACGAATCCGTCTTACACTTCATCACGAGATAGTGCGCGGCACTCATATCTAACTTTTCGAGGGAGGTTCTGAAAGTCGCTTTCTCTTTTTTCTTGAGATTGACCCTCGCCCACAAAGAGGCCCCGGCTTTGGCTCCGCGCGCGTCTTCCCTTTTCAGGTCCAGGCGAACCTTTTTTTCGTCTCCTTTGTCCACAGTCCAGGCTCCCCCCAGACTGTTCTTGAGCTCCCCTGCGTTAAAATCGTCCACCACCTTAAACTGTGTTGAGGCCCGTAGGGGTTTGCCCGCGGGAACAATGTTGTAGACCCTCCCAATATCGAGCGGCGCTTCTCCGCTCGCAGGGCCAATTTGCTGGACAATGTTCTCCCCGGTTTTTTGTTTTTGCGGTTTGTCGGCAGCAAAACTCGCGGGAAGGAACATCCCGAGAAAACATGTCGCCATGAAAAACAGAAAGGCGTTTCCCGGGAGTTGCCTCACGCCCGGAAAACGCCTTTCTGAGAGGTTCATGTTCTTCTCTTTATCCGAGCGTCACTTCAACCCGGTGGGTTCTGCCGTCCCGAAGATCCGGGATAAGATTTTCTTTCTGTTTCTTTCCATCTACCACGACCGCCTGAACCCCTTGCCCTGTTTGGTTGGGATTTTTTACCTCGATCAGGTAAGTGCTGCCGCGAAAAAGACGTTTCATCTTGAATCCCGGCCATTTCTTCGGGATCACGGGATCCACGATCAGGCCTTTGGCAGTGGGACGAATGCCCAAGATCCAATTCAGCGCCACCACCTCATACCACGCCGCGGAGCCTGTGTACCAGGTCCACCCGCCGCGGCCGTTGTTGGGCGAATCCGGCCCGTCGACGTTCCCCGGCGTTACATACGGTTCGCTGTAATAGATATCCGGCTCCAGCCCGCGGATCGCCGGATTGAAGCTCTTGTAAACCTGATGCGCTTGTTCGCCATCCCGCATCATCGCCTCGGCCTGGATCGCCCAGGTGCCGGCATGCGTATAAAGGCCTCCGTTCTCGCGAACCGAAGGAGCATAACGCGTGATGTAGCCGATCGTTGCGTCAGTCACGTTGTAACCCGGCGTCAGAAGAAGCGGCCCGTATTTCTTGTAAAGCCACTTCGCGGCTGAGTCCATCGCAACGCGTGCGCGCTTGGCATCTGCCACGCCTGTAATGACGGCCCAGGTTTGACAATTAAGGAAGATCTTTCCGGTCTCACACTTTTTGCTACCCAGCGGCCTTCCGTCATCGCGTGTGGCGCCCAAATACCATTCCCCGTCCCAACCTTCCGAGTTGAGCGATCTTTTCATCGCTTCCGCGCGGCGGAGATATTCCACCGCTTTTGTTTTATCGCCGCGCTTTTCCACGATCGGCGCCATGCGATTCAAGATGCCGTAGAGAAAATGTCCGAGCCAGATCGATTCACCCTTCCATTTGGTTCCGACATGGCTCAACCCGTCATTCCAATCACATTCCCCGATCAAAGGTAACCCTCTCGGAGAAAATCGCGTCAGCGTCTTGTCGATTGCGCGAAGCATGTGCTCGTAAAGTGTCCCGGAGGTGACTTCTTTCGTTTTGGGATCTGGCAGAAATTTCACAACCGCGTCCAGAATCGCATCGTCCGCGGTTTCATCCAGATAGTTCAGCGTGATGAAATCAAGCCACAGCAAATCGTCCGAGCAATGCGTGACGGCGCCGATATTCGTCCCGTGGTGCCACCAGTGGAAGACCGTCCCGTCCGGAAATTGCTGCTCGGCATGAAGCAGGATCTGTTTTCTCGCGAGCTCGGGCCGTGTTGAAAAAAAGATCTGGCAATCCTGAAGCTGGTCCCGGAACCCATAGCCCCCGCTCGATTGATAATACGCACACTTGGCCCAGATGCGCGCGGAGATCGCCTGATATTTCATCCAGGTGTTTGTCATAAAATTGAGGGCCTCATCCGGCGTCTCAACTTCGGAGGCGTGGACAAAAGAATCCCAAAGCGCTTTAACCTTGTTCAGCTCCGGCTCCACGGACCTGGGGCTTGAGTATTTTTGGATGATCCGTTCCGCTTCTTCCCGGGTACGCGTGGACCCCAATGTGAAGATCACCGTCTTGGATTCCTTAGGACCGAGCTCCACATCGACCTGAAGACTCGCCGACGCATCGCCCCACTTCCCTTCCGAGTCGCGGCATCTCCCTTCCACGACTGCTGCCGGCGCGTGGATCTCACCATAACGGCCAAGGAAAGATTCCTTGTCGCCGTCATAGGCTACGGGTTTCGGGAAGGCGGAGTGGAATCCTTGGAGCGGCTTTTCGGTCATGCCGGTGGAAATAAATCCTGGCACGAGCGGCGCGCGCTTGACGCCGTGGATGCAGCCGAACTTTTTGTCGATCCATGTTTCGATGAACGTCTTGTGAAACTCACGGTGCGTGTCGGACCAATTTCCGAGACACCAGTCGAAATAAGTGAAGAGGCTCAGCCGCCGTTTTTTTCCGGATTGATTTGTAAGAACGACTTTCCAAACCTCGACCGGATCTTCCACGTCGACAAAAATCGTTTTTTCTAAACGGATCCCGTTTAGCTTGCTTGTCAGGATCGAATATCCCTGCCCGTGACGCACCTCGAAAAAATCGTACTTCGGCATGCACGGCTTCCAGGTCCCGGACCAATAATCCCCGTTATCTCTGTCGCGCACATAAATATATTTGCCCCAATTGTCGCGAATAAGATCCTGATCCCAGCGCGTGACCCGTGACAAATTTGAATTGTCGCGCCATGAAAATCCTGAGCCTGTCTGCGATTCGATGGTGCCGTAGTCGCCGTTTGAGATCACGTTCACCCACGGGCGCGGTGTGTCCGGCCGCGTGATGACGAATTCGCGGCCATCGGCCGTGAAGTAGCCGTATTTTGAGGCGAATTTTTTCTCGACTCCGTCTTCCTTCAAAAGTAATTTGGCTTCTGCTTTTTTTCTTTCTTTCGACTTTCTGGGCATGGCGACAAAAACTCCTTGGCTTTTTTGTTTTTAAATAAGGTTTTTTATTCGGCTTGCTGCAACTGGGCGTTAACCTCGGGGGCCAGTTCCTTGGCGGCTTCCGCGGCGGTTTTCTTCCCGGAAAAAACAAGGTCCAGCTTGGGTCTAATATATTTCTCTTCTATTTCACGCCATTTCGGGTGAAACGGGCTGAAAACCGAATACCGGACGGCTTCGTTGAGCATCTTCTTGTTAGCAGGAGCCGACGGGTCTCCGGCAAAGGCATCGCTCGTTGCCACAGAGATACGGGCAGGCTGGGCAAGACCGCGCTTGGCGAATTGCCGCTGCCCTTCGGGTCCGGTCAGCGCTTTGATCACTTCCCATGCCGCCTCTTTGTGTTTGGAGGTTTTGAGGATCGCATAGCCTGTCCCCCCGGTTCCGAACGCTCGGACTCCCTTGTCGTTCTTGGGGAACATCACCACATCCCACTTGAAATCATAATTCCGGAATTGTGGAGCCTCCCAAATACCGGAGAGAAACATCGCGATGCGTCCACCTGCGAACATGCGGTCAACGCTCATCCCGAAATTCATGTAAGCGGTAGGCGTCGGCATGGCTTCATAAAGATTGCTTAAATCGGCATAATATTGAAGGCCGGCGACGGACTGTTCGTCATCAAGCCTTGTTTTTGTGGGGTTTTTCACATCATCCACGAGCCCGCCCCCATTCCCGTAAATAAAGTTCTGCCAAGCCCAGGTGAAAAAACCGTACTGCGTCACGCGCCCGGCGGCATCCTTCTTCGTCAGCTCGCGCGACAGGCGAAGGAAGTCGCTCCAGGTCCAATCGTCTGTCGGGTATGGGATCTTGGCTTCATCAAAGAGCTTCTTATTATAGAAGACGCATGCATACGGCGCGATGTCGCGCGGCACAGCCAGGAGTTTTCCTTGATAGGTGAAGCGATCGATGATCTGCGGAAAGAAATCGCTCTTATCAAAACCCTTCGGGTCGGACGTTTCATACGGCGTCAAGTCTTCTAGAACGCCTTTGGTCGCAAACGTCACGAAATAATCGACCTCGGTGGCAATGATATCAGGTGCCGCTCCTCCCGCGATCCGGGTGAGGATTTTGCTAATATAACCTGTATAGGGAGTGTGTTCGAAAACGAGCTTGATCTCGGGATGCTCAGCCTGCCAAGGCGCAAGAGCTTCGGTAATGATGCCGATCTCTTCGGGTGTTCCCCAGAAGCTCACCTTAATATCTGTGGCGCCTGGCTTTCCAGTCTCGATCGGAGAACCGCAGCCGACCAAAAAAAAGATTGTTAAAAGAATGGAAAAACCCTTCGCCCAAAAACTTTTTGACATGCGGATTTCCCTTCGTTTGAAAGGCTTTTATCGACTTTGCGAGGAATTGTTTTTTCTAAGGATAAGAACGGCAAACAAAAGCGATAAAGTGCGTGAATTATAGCACAGAGGCTGGGACCTCTGTAAAGGCTCTTTTCTCGTTCGCTTGCTTCTATATAGAAGACGCTTCCGAGGATCAGCCTCGCGGCAAGCCGATCTTCTGGAGAACGCGGTCAAGATCATCCAGGGAAAAATACTGGATCTCCAACCGCCCCTCCTTCTGGTTCTTTCGCGGGTAGATCTTCGCCTGCGTGCCGAGATAATGGGTGAGACGCGTTTCAAGGTCAACGATCTCAGCGCTTAAGTGCCGAGCGGACTTCGCTTTTCTCTTGTGCGCGTTGCTTCGGTTGACAATAGCTTCGACTTGGCGAACCGACAAATTCTCCTCGACAATCCGTTTGGCCATTTGCCTTTGGTGTTCCGGAGACAGAAGACCGAGAAGCGCGCGCGCGTGCCCGGCCGAAAGCCTGCCGTCCGCCAAATATTGCTTCACTTCCGGCGGAAGGCGTAAAAGCCTCAGGGTGTTTGTGACTGTCACGCGGTTCTTCCCCACTCGCTTCGCAACCTCTTCCTGGGAGATCATGCGCTCTTCCACGAGACGCTGATACGCTTCCGCTTCCTCAATAGGATTCAAGTCTTCACGCTGAATGTTCTCTATAAGTGCCCACTCCAGGAAATCTTCGTCTGCGATATCCTTAATAATGGCAGGTACTTCGGCCAGACCGCAAAGCGTCGCTGCGCGGAATCGCCGCTCCCCGCAAACGATCTCGAACGCCCCATCGATTTTCTTTTTTACAATGATCGGCTGCAATACGCCTTTTTCACGAATGGAGTTCGCGAGCTCTTCAATGGTTTCTGTATTGAAATGTTTACGCGGCTGGTCTGCATTAGGCGCGATCTGGGATATCGGTATAAGCTGAAACGCCGAGTCCCTAGCTGGAAGATCGGTCGTCAGAACGGCGACTTCGGGTTCCGTGGTAATGGTGACTGTTGCGGAAGGATTTTCTCTCTCTATCGCTGCGATGTGGTCTTTGTAGCTATCCGGGATCAGCGCGCTTAATCCTTTGCCAAGGGCCTTTTTCATTTTTTTAACTCCTTATTGATGAACAACTTATGTTTTTTAAGGGTTCGTTTGAGCCGGCTGCGTTTGCTCAACTTCTGCCGCGGGCTCCGCGACTTGCACTTCTTCTACATGATTAATGGGCGCGCTGGCCTCCTGCGTGGTCGTCGCGAGATTCCTGCGATCATCGTCCGAGCCAAAGCGAATCAAAAACTCTTTTCCGAGCTCTGTATAGGCTAAAGAGCCTCGGTTGTGCGGATCATAAATAACGGCCGGCTTTCCAAAGCTCGGCGCTTCGGACAACTTCACAGACCGTGGAATCACACTTTGAAACGCTTTTTCCTTGAAATAATTTCGAACCTCTTCGATCACCTGCTGTGTCAGATTGGTTCGAACGTCCGCCATCGTGAGAATCACGCCCCCAAGCTCAAGATCAGCGCTAAGGTTTTTCTTGACCAGTTGATAGGTGTTAAGCAGCTGTCCAAGGCCCTCTAAAGCATAATACTCGCATTGAAGAGGTATAATTATGTATCCGCTTGCAGTTAAAGCGTTTATGCTTATAAGTCCTAGCGATGGAGGACAATCAAGAAGCACATAATCGTAATCGTTAGAAATCCTGCTCAATTGCCCCCTAAGGACAAACTCTCTTTTCTCTTGGCCAATCAAATGCATCTCAGCGCCTGCAAGGTGAGCATTGGACGGTATGATCCATAAGTTCTCTATAGCTGTTTTTTTGATACTCGCGTTTGGATCCAAGTTTTCCACAAGAAGTTGATAAGCTGTGGATTCGTTCTCATTCTTCTCGATCCCAACTCCACTAGTAGCATTACCTTGCGAATCAAGATCGATTATCAAAACTTTTTTCCCTAATCCAGCGACAACTGTTGCTATATTGACTACGGAGGTTGTTTTCCCAACGCCTCCTTTTTGATTAAAAAATGAGAATATTTTACCCATAGGGCCTCCAGATGTTTCACGTGAAACGTTCTTTTTCGGATAACTTACTAAGGGAACAACTTCTTGCTTCTTTAAATATATCGGCCTGTTTGTCAAATATTTTACACGCATTTCGATCCATAGCAAACTAAATTTTAAATTGTTCTCTATCTGCCAATAAAGAACCCGCCGCGTGATCTCGCACCCTGTAATCGGGAATCAAGCTCTCCGTAAGGCTTTTTTCCCGTCCCTACCTATTGTTTTATCTTGCTCGAGTCGGCTGACGTGTTTCTCCGGACGATTGGAGGCCACAAAGCTTTTTTTATGCGTTGTTTCACGTGAAACAAATGTTTTGATCGCTTAAAGCATTTCGACAATGGCCTTTGCCTCTATCATCTTACGGCAACGCCTAATTTTAGTTTTTGATTTTTGAGGAGAACTCATCGCGCGGGTCCTGTGATTGCTTGTTTTCGGAAGCCTCTGGCGTGGCCCGTAAGAATGGGGCTCTCGGGCAGAGTGACCGTTTTGATTATCTGTGCGCGAACAAAAATCGAATGACTATTTCTCGCGCTTGAGAGCAGCCTGAATTGTTTTTTCGATAAAAACAGCGAGGATGGAAAGATCACATGAGGAGAGGCCTGGAATGCGCGCTGCATGCCCGATCGACTCGGGTCGGATTTTTTTTAACTTCTCTTTGGCCTCGCGACCAATTCCGGAAACTTCGTCATAGTTCAAGCCGCCTGGTATTTTCCTTTTTTCGAGCTTCGAGAACTTTTGGACTTCTCTTCGTTGCTGGGCAATATATCCTTCGTATTTTATTTCGGTTTCAACGGAATGAATCTCATCTTCGGAGAGAGCGCTCAAGTGTAACCCTTTTATTAACAATTGCTTATAGCTTATTTCTGGCCGCTTTAAATATTGGTATAGCGTGTCGTGTCCGGTTCTTTTCGTTTTAAGTTCTTGCATGTCTCGACGCATCCGATCCATGCGCTCGTTAAATTCCGCGAAGTCTTTTGGGGAGATGAGATCGAACTGGTGCCCGTAGAACATAAGTCTCTCGTCCGCGTTGTCCTGCCTTAGCAACAATCGGAATTCTGCGCGCGATGTAAACATCCGGTAGGGCTCATTTGTCCCGCAGGTCACAAGATCATCAATCATCACCGCGATATAAGCTTCGGTCCGGTCCAGAACAAATTCGCCGCCGCCGCAAAGTTTACGAATAACGTTTAGGCCCGCCATGAGTCCTTGGGCTGCGGCCTCTTCATATCCAGACGTGCAGTTAATCTGGCCAGCAAAAAATAAGTTCCTTATCTTTTTACTCTCTAGCGAGTGTTTCAGTTGCGTGGGGGGAGCCGCATCGTATTCGATGGCGTAGCCAAACCTCAAGATTTCCGCATCCTCAAGCCCACGGATCTGATGCACAGCCGCTTCCTGGACGTCTTTGGGAAGCGAGGTCGAAAACCCATTCATGTAGACCTCAGGCGTGTTGCGCCCCTCGGGCTCTAAATAGATCTGGTGGCTTTTCTTGTCCGGGAATTTCACAACCTTGTCTTCCACGGAGGGACAATACCGGGGACCCACTCCCAGGATCTGTCCGGCATAAAGGGGGGAGCGCGATAAATTTTTACGGATGATGTCGTGAACTTTTTCGTTGGTGTGCGTTAAGTAGCAGGGGAGTTGTTCGGCGGTAAGCGTTTTTGTGCGATAAGAAAAAGCGTGCGGCGGTTCATCGCCCCGTTGCTCTTCCAACAACTCCCATTGAATGCCTTGCTGATGAAGGCGCGGCGGCGTTCCTGTTTTGAAACGGACGAGCTCGATCCCTTGACTCCGAAGCGACTCCGAAAGGCCCACCGCAGAAGGCTCATCGCGTCGGCCTCCCGGAACTTTTTCTTCGCCCACATGGATCAACCCCTGCAAAAAAGTGCCGGTGGTCAAGACGACATGTTCGCCTAGAAAAGTTTCTCCCTCTTTAGTCCGAACGCCGTAACACGCGCCGTCTTTGACCAGAAGCTCTACGACTTGTCCCTGCAGAAGCGTAAGATTTTTTTCCGCCTCGAGAACGCGCTTCATATAAAGCTCGTATTGGTGCTTGTCTGCCTGCGCTCGCGGAGCCCACACCGCGGGCCCTTTGGATTTGTTGAGCATGCGAAACTGAATCCCCGTCGCATCCGTCGCGAGACCCATTTCGCCGCCCAGAGCATCTATCTCGCGGACCATGTGTCCTTTGGCGAGCCCACCGATCGCGGGATTGCAAGACATGCGCGCGATGGCGTTCGTATCCATGGTGATCACTAGAACAGGGAATCCACAGCGTGCGATGGCAAGGGAGGCTTCGACGCCCGCGTGTCCGGCGCCGACAATGATGGCGGCAAATTTCTGTGTGGGATTCATTTTTTTGTACGTCGTACGGCGTAAGGAGTACGGCGCAATGTTTTTTTCTCCGTACGCGAAGCCCCGTACGCCGTACAGCTTTTACTGATCTTCGTGGTGCAGAACGATCACGATGCGATTAATGAAGGTCTGCTGGATGATCGAAAAAACGTTTTGCAGAGTCCAATAAAGCGTAAGCCCCGAGGGCATGTTGTAGCAAATGAACCCGAAAAAGATTGGCATGATATTCATAATGGTCTGCTGTTCCGGACTCGAGCCAGGCTGCGCCGGCATGAGTTTCTGATACCAGACCTGAGAGATCGCCATCGTGAGCGGCAGAATGTTGAGCGTATTCCAACCGAGAAAGGGGACCGTGAAGGGAAGCGTCATGAAATGATCCGGCGCGGAAAGATCTTTGATCCAGCCGATGAACGGCGCGCCGTGAAGCTCGATCGCCTCCGGCAGAAGTTTAAACATCGCAATAAAAACCGGGATCTGGATCAGCATGGGAAGGCAGCCCATCATGGGATTCACTTTGTTGCGCTTGTAAAGCTCCATGAGCGCCTTCTGGGACTTCGCGGGGTCTTTTTTGTTGTGCTCCTGAATCGCTTTCATCTTCGGCGCCAAGAGTTGCATTTTTTTCATGCTTGCGTAGCTCAGATGCGTCAGCGGCGCGAAAAGCAATTTGATCAGGAAGGTCAGGATCACAAGCGCCCAGCCGAAATTGTGCGTGTATTGATTCAAATATTTCAGTACCGTGAGGATCCCTGTTTTAAAAATCCCGAAGAATCCCCGGGAAAAAACTTCTTCGAATCCCAGGCCAAAACTTTTAAGCACCTCGTAGCGCTGCGGCCCGGCATAGATCAAAAAGCTTCGCTCGCCTTCGCCTCCCGCGGGCACCGTCAAAGGCTCCAACGTCATTTGCGCCCAAAGGTTTTTCTTGTCCGCCGTCGCGCTTCCGTCGATGATCTTTCCATCCGGTTTAATCAGTATGGCAAAATATTTTTTAATGAAGCCTGCCCACGCGGTCGGCTCAGGAAAGGAAAACCCTTTTTTCCTAACGCCGGAAAGATCTTTGGTTTGAACTTTGTCGGTATAAGCCACCGCATCGTAATAGCCGTAATTCTTCTGATAGCCTTCTTCGTAGCTCATCGCGTAATTCAGCGTGACGGGAAAATGTTTTTCCCGTCCCGAAAGATTTTTGATCCGAACGACAAGGTCGATCACGGGTTTGTTTTCGCGAAACAGAAAAGTTTTTGTCAGCTGATATTCCCCGGGCAACTCGTAGGAGAACTCCACGCTTTCGCCCTTGCGGATCATTTTAAAGATCGTTTCCGCGAGGTCTGCCTTTTCATGGAGAACGCTCACTCCAAAAATACCGGACTCGCGCGGGTCCCCTGAAAAAAAGTCTGTTTTCGTAAAAGCCTGCCGGTCTTTCTCTCCCAAATAAGACAGCGCTGCGATCGTGCCTCCCAGGGTGGAGAATTCCGCTTTGTAAAAAGAGTTCTCGAGAAAAGCAACCGCCGGGGCTGCCGCTTTTTCAAGCGATGTCCCTTGGGAATCGGAAATAGCGAGGGGAGTCTCCGGTTGAAGTGTCTCGGGTGCGCGCTGGGATACCACTGTCTGCGCGGGTTGTTTCTGATAGGCGGCCGGATAGAATTTTTTGACGAGCATGGGATAGAGCAGCATCACCATCATGGCAAGCACGATTGCTTTTACAGTATTTTTATCCATATGAATTCCTTATTGAACGGGGTCGAATCCGCCTGCGTGGAAGGGGTGGCACTTGCAAACTCTTTGGATCGCGAGCCAGGCGCCGGAAAAAGCTCCTTTTTTTCTCAGAGCTTCTTCCGCGTAAACAGAACAACTCGGAGTAAAACGGCAACAGGGGCCAAAAAAAGACGCGGCGCAAGCGCGGTAAAAACGAATCGCGAGGATCAGGAAAGATTTCACGCCCAGGCTCCTGCTTTTTTAAAAAGATTGATAAGGTCTTCTTCCGCGGCCGAAAAAGCAGGCTTCTTCTGTGTGTGGCGAACCTTGACCAAACAAACCGCCTCTGGGCGAAGCTGCCCTTGGTGCTTGCGAAAGATCTCCCGGGCGCGTCGCTTCCAAACATTTCGCCCTACTGCGGTCGGATCCGTTTTTTTGCTGACCACGATCCCGATCATGGGCTTCTTATTCAGAGCGACTCGTTTTTTGTCGTCGCGCACGCCAACCCATAAATAAAAAAACTCTCCTCGAGCGAATTGCCCTTTCTCGACGAGATGTTTGAAGGTTGTTTGCCGGCGAATCCGCTGATCCGCCCCGAGCCGCTTCTTTGGCTCCAACGCTTATACTTGGGTCAGCTTTTTCCGGCCCTTTTTTCGGCGACGCGCAAGGACTTTTCGTCCTCCGGCGGTCCGCGTGCGGGCTAGAAAGCCGTGCTTGTTACGACGTTTTCTTTTGGAAGGCTGGTATGTTCTTTTCATGAGGCGTGAATTATAGTGAAGTTCGTTTGTAATATCCAGCGTTTATTTTATTTTATCGAAAAAACTTTTCTTTGTCTCCCTCCGCCTCCCCCTCTTGTAAAAAGTTTCTTCGAATGCGCGTAGACAAAAATGTTTTTTGTTGTAGAATGATTTCTCTCGCAGGCTACGTTCGCTTCAGTTTTCAGGAGCGAACGTTTATTTTGGCCAGTTTTTATCTGTTGATAACCTGTTTATAAGCTATTTATACATTTTAGTTAAATATCTTCGACTCAAATACAATATTAAAAATAGTAAATTTTCTCTTATTAATAAGCTGTTTATAACTATAAAAAGGTCTTTCTCTCAT
The DNA here is from genome assembly GCA_037139435.1 of Candidatus Omnitrophota bacterium. GTDB lineage: Bacteria > Omnitrophota > Omnitrophia > Omnitrophales > Aquincolibacteriaceae > Aquincolibacterium. The sequence continues at coordinate 18,257 of JBAXGK010000002.1, forward strand.
TGAGCCAGCCTCTCTTTTCGCCCCCGAGCGCTTCACCGGTAGAGCTTTGGAAAAAAATCTGCTCTATTCTTTCCAGGGAATTAAGCGAACGGTCTTTTAAGACTTGGTTCGAGCCGATTTCTCTCCTAGCTGTTTCCACGGAGTCCCTCACCTTAAGCGTCCCCGACCAGTACTATGGAAAATGGCTTGAGGATCATTATCAAAACCTTATTCTTTCTTCCGTTGAAGAGGTTGTTGGGCATCCACTGAAAATTGCCTATCAGGTGGTGGAGCTTCCCAAGTCCGCCCCATCACTTCCTAGCTCCGCCCCATCCTCAAGGGAAAGGGACGAGGCTCTCGTGGGATTAAACCAAAAATACACTTTTGACGATTTTGTGATCGGCCCAGGAAACCGGTTTGCCCACGCGGCCTCTGTGGCGGTTAGCGAATCTCCCGCGAAACAATATAACCCTCTCTTCATATATGGCCCCACAGGCCTGGGAAAAACCCATCTTTTGCAGTCTATCGCCCACGAGATGAAAAGGCGCCATCCCGAGTTTAAGATCCTGTACATATCCAGTGAAAAATTCACCAACCAGCTGATCACGGCCATCCAAACTAAATCGACGCCTCAATTTCGCGCAAGATACCGCACGCTTGATCTTTTACTCATTGACGATGTCCATTTTATTGCTGAAAAAGATTCCACCCAGGAGGAATTCTTCAACACCTTCAATACGCTTTATGACGCCCACAAGCAGATTGTGGTCACAAGCGACCGGCCACCACGAGAAATCCCGGGCCTGGAAGAACGTCTTGTCTCTCGTTTTGGGTGGGGTCTTGTCACCGACATTCAGCCGCCGGACTTTGAAACACGCGTGGCAATTTTAAAGAAGAAGATGGAGCGGGAAACCGTTGTGGTGCCTGATGATGTGTCTTATTTTATCGCGGGGAAGATCAAGTCGAATATCCGGGAACTTGAGGGAGCTCTTATTCGCGTGGTGGCTTATTGCACTCTTACGAATTCAAAGATCGATGTTCGTCTCGCCCAAGAGATATTGAAAGACTCTTTTAAAGAAGAAGCCCAAAAGTTCACTATTGAGGGTATTCAAAAAGTTGTGGCGGAATATTTTAATGTGAAGGTTTCGGATCTCCGGGCTAAAAAACGGACGGTTTCTATAGTGCGTCCTCGCCAAATCGCCATGTACCTTGTTCGGGAGCTTACGACGCATTCTTTTCCTGAAATCGGAGAATATTTTGGAGGGAAAGATCACACGACCGTCCTTCACTCTTGCAATAAGATCGCGGGGGAAAGAGATAAAGATGTGACTGTTCGTGGTTTATTAGAGAAGCTTACGGCGCTGTTGAAAAAGTAGGGTGGTTTTCCACAAAAAAACTTTTTTATATCTCGTTCTTTTTTAAATAGTTGTGTAGGATATCCACAAATTCACAGCTCTTACTACTGCGATTACTATTTTTAAATATAGAATAAAAGAAGAAGGAGTTTGTATGGAAATAAAAGTGCAAAAGAGTGAGTTGTTAAAGAAGATCACCCTTGGGGTGAATATTGCGGCATCCAAACCAAGCACTCTCCCCATACTAAACAACCTTTTACTGGAAACCCAAAAAGACGGAAAGCTTAAAATTATTGCAACTGACATGGAGGTGGGAATCTCCACCCTTTTACCTGTCGAGGTTATTCAAGGGGGAAGCATCACCGTTCCCGCAAGGAAATTTTTTGATATTATTAAAGAACTCCCTGAGGGAAATGTCGAAATAGCTGTTACAAAAAACAACACCGTTAATATTAAGGCGGGAAAGTCTAATTTTAAAATAATGGGGCTAGATAAAGAAGAATACCCAAAACTACCAGAATTCACACTTGATGAAGCTATAGAGTTAGAACAAGCGGTTATTAAAGAAAGCCTCTCTTTAACCTCCTTTGCAATTTCACATGATGAAACGAGATATGTTTTAAATGGGGTTCTTGTTTCTATCCAAGGGAACCAGATTCGCTTTGTGGCGACGGACGGGAGAAGGTTGGCTTTTTATAAAAAAGAAACAAAACAAAAAAACAGTAAAAACACTGAGATGATCATTCCCTCAAAAACCATCCACGAACTTTTAAAGCTTTTAGGGTGGGAAGGAACTGTAAAAATTATTCACACGCAAAATAAAGTTATTTTCTTTTTCGAGGATACCTACCTCACTTCCAGCCTTATTGAAGGTAATTTTCCCAATTACGACCAAGTGATACCCAAGGAAGAAAAAACCCAGGTCCAGGCGAACCGCGAAGAATTTTTACAGGCCGTACGCCGCGCCTCTCTTTTAACTTCTCCTGAAGCGCCCGCGCTCAAGTTCGATTTTATAAAAAACAAAATTATTGTTTCTGCGAAAACCCCGAACATGGGAGAAGCGAAAGAAGAGCTCTCTGCGGACTTTAAGGGGGAGGAAATAACCATAGGTTTTAACCCGGGATATTTTTTAGATGTATTAAAAAACCTTTCCGATGAAAACATCAGCATCTCCCTGACAAGCCCTGATAAGCCGGGGTTGATCAAGGGGCGCGAAGGATATCTTTACGTGATTATGCCGATGCAGCTTAACTAGTCGGAAAAAAGGACGATAATAGAACGATTCTTCATGGATGATATTCGCTCGATCCTGCCGAAGGTCATCAAGGGTTTTGAAGATCCTGAAAAACAAAGAAGGAGCTTGTTGATAGATTCCTGGCCAAGCATCGCCGGGGAAAAACTTACAAAACAAACCCGGCCGCAACTTTCCTCCAAGGGGATCCTTTACGTTCACGTAAAAGAGTCTGTGCTCGCATATGAGATCAGCCAGAGATACCGGCAGTCGTTCTTAAAGCGGGCGCAAGCAGTTCTGGGGGAAGAAGCGGTTAAAGAGGTTCGAGTTCTCGTCGGGAAATAATGTTTTCATAAAAAGGAACGCCATGAGCGAAAAAGAAAAGAAAGCGAAGCTGGAAGAAAACTCTGCGAAATACGACGCTACCAAGATCCAAGTTCTGGAGGGCGTGGAGGCGGTTCGTAAACGGCCCGGAATGTATATCGGCGACACGACGCTTCGAGGACTTCATCATCTTGTGTACGAGGTCGTGGACAACTCGATCGACGAAGCGCTCGCGGGGCACGCGACGCGGGTGGATGTTGTTATTGAGCAGGGCGGGAGCGTTTCGGTTGCTGACGATGGGCGAGGCATCCCGGTCGACCTTCACAAGGGACAGAAAAAATCCGCGCTTGAGGTGGTGATGACCACGCTCCACGCGGGCGGAAAGTTTGATAATAAAGCCTACCGCGTTTCAGGCGGGCTCCACGGCGTCGGCGTCTCGGTCACGAATGCTCTATCAGCGTGGTGTGAAGTGGAGGTTCGGCGCGACGGCAAGGTTTGGCACCAACGGTACGAAAAGGGACATCCGGTCACCAAGGTCTCCGAAAAAGGGAAAACCAAAGAGCGCGGAACAACCGTTTCTTTTCTCGCGGATAAGTCGATCTTCGAAAGCATCGAGTTCAGCTTTGATGTTCTTTCCAACCGGCTGCGCGAACTGGCCTATCTCAACAAAGGCGTTCGCATCACGATCCGAGACGAACGCGTCAAAAAAGAGATCAAGGAACACATTTTTCTTTATAAGGGCGGCATCTCCGAGTTCATTCAATACCTCAACCGCTCGAAGAACCCTCTCCACAAGAAGATCTTTTATGTAGATAACACCAAAGACGAAGTCGAGGTCGAAGCGGCGTTCCAATACAATGACAGCTACGGCGAAGATGTCTTCTCGTTCGCGAACAACATCAACACGATCGAGGGCGGGACGCACATGAGCGGGTTCAAAACCGCCATGACGCGCGCCACCAATCAGTACGCGAAAAGCAAAAACCTTCTCAAGGACATCGAAAGCGGCTTAAGCGGCACGGACCTAAACGAAGGGCTCGCGGCCGTGATCAGCGTCAAGGTCCCGCGCCCGCAATTCGAGGGCCAGACCAAGACCAAACTCGGAAACGGCGAAGTCGAAGGTATCGTTTATTCCGTGATTTATGAAGGCCTTAGCGCTTTCTTCGAAGAAAATCCTCCGATTGCCAACAAGATCGTGGAAAAGGCCGCGCTGGCATATCGCGCCCGAGAGGCCGCGAGAAAAGCGCGCGAACTTACGAGACGCAAAGGGGCGCTCGAATCAGCCTCGTTGCCGGGAAAGCTGGCGGACTGTTCCGACGAAGATCCTGCGAACACGGAAGTTTATCTTGTCGAGGGAGATTCGGCCGGAGGTTCGGCCAAACAAGGACGCGACAGGAGATTTCAGGCCATCCTTCCTCTCAAAGGAAAGATCCTCAACGTGGAAAAAGCCCGCATTGACAAGATCCTTTCCAACGAGGAAATCCGGACCATCATCACCGCGATCGGGGCTGGTATCGACGAAGAGTTCAACATCGAGAAGCTTCGCTATCACAAAATCATTCTGATGTGCGACGCCGACGTTGACGGAAGTCACATCCGCACGCTCCTGCTCACTTTTTTCTATCGAAAAATGAAGAAACTTCTCGAAAACGGGCACATCTACATTGCCCAGCCGCCTCTCTTTAAAATGAAGCGCGGCAAAGAAGAACAATATGTCCAGACGGAAGAGCAGATGAACAGCATGCTGCTGGATTTCGGACTCCAAGAAGTATCGCTCAAAAAGAACGGAGCGAAAGGAAAAATTGAAGGAAAAGAACTCCGCGAGCTCATGGAGCTTGTTCAGGCCATGGAAGATCTCGAGAGGTCTCTAGCGCGAAAAGGTATTTTGTGGCACCGGTTCATGGAAGCCCAGGACAAGAAAAGGGGGTTCCCTCTTTATCTCGTGCGCCTTCTCGCGAAAAATGAGGAGACCTTTCTTTATTCCGAAAAAGAAGTTGAGGATCACGTCAAGGAGCTCGAAAAGAAAAGAGCCGCCGAAATAAAAGAAGAACAAAAGGCAGAGCTCGCTGAGGCGAAAGCCAAAGGAGAGGGCAAAAAGGAAGAAAAAGAAAAGAAGGGCGCCAAGAAAGGGAAGGCGGAAGAAGTTCCGGAAGAGGAAGAAGTACTGCCTCCCATGCACGACCTCATAGAGATATTTGAAGCCAAGGAGTTTGAAAAGGCGAAAAAACGTCTCGAAAAATACGGCCTTGCCTTCGAGGACTTTGAAGCCGGCGAAGAAGTGCGTTTCGAGCTTTCTTTGGAAAAAGAAAAAAGAGAAACGAAAGCTCTCCGCGACGTCCTGGCGCAGATCAAAGCGAACGGTAAAGAAGGGATGACGCTCCAGAGATACAAGGGTCTTGGAGAAATGAATCCGGAGCAACTGTGGGACACCACCATGAATCCCGAAACGAGGACCGTTCTCAAGGTCACGCTGGACGATGCCGTCGAGGCCGACGAGATATTTACAGTTCTGATGGGGGACGCGGTGGAACCCAGAAGAGCGTTCATCGAACGGCACGCAAAAGCTGTTAGGAATCTAGACGTTTAATAGTGGCCTCGCGCGGCAGCACGAGGAAGGACGCGGCGAAGCATTTTTAAAAACGAAAGCGCAACGCCCCAACGGCGTGAGCGATGACATTCAAGGGATAAGAAAATGGCAGAGCCTCAAAAAAATTTGTATGCAATGAACGAAAAGATCATCCTTCGCCCCATCGAAGAGGAGATGAAGGATTCCTACATCGATTATGCGATGTCTGTCATCGTCGGACGTGCGCTCCCGGACGTGCGCGACGGCTTGAAGCCCGTACATCGGCGCATTTTGTTCGCTATGAACGAGCTCGGTCTTACTCATAGCAAAGCTTATAAAAAATCGGCACGTATCGTCGGAGAAGTGCTGGGGAAATACCATCCGCATGGGGATACCGCGGTCTATGAATCCATGGTCCGCATGGCACAGGATTTTTCGCTGCGTTACCCTCTCGTGGAAGGTCAAGGGAACTTTGGTTCGATCGACGGCGACAATGCCGCCGCCATGCGTTACACGGAGGCGCGGCTTTCGAGCGCTAGCAATGAGCTTTTGACCGATATCGACAAAGACACGGTGGATTTTGTTCCGAACTTTGACGAGTCTCTCGTCGAGCCCTCGATCCTTCCTTCCAAGCTCCCGAACTTGTTGATTAACGGCTCCAGCGGTATCGCGGTCGGTATGGCGACCAACATCCCGCCGCACAACTTGACCGAGGTTGCGACCGCGCTTCTCGCGACAATCGATAATCCCGACATCACCGTCAAAGAGCTTTCCAAGATCGTCACAGGGCCCGATTTTCCCACAGCGGGACTTATTGTTGGGCGTGAGGGGATCAAGAAAGCGTATGAGACCGGTCGCGGGCAGGTGGTTATGCGCGCCAAAGCCTCGATCGAGACCGGGCGCAACAAAAAAGACGCTATCATCATCACCGAGATTCCGTACCAAGTGAACAAGACGAACCTGATCGAGTCCATCGTGCGTCTCGTGGAAGACAAAAAGATCGAAGGCATCTCCGACATTCGCGACGAATCAGACCGGGACGGGATGCGCGTCGTGATCGAACTTAAGAAAGACGCTATTGCCCAGGTTATTTTAAACAATCTTTACAAGCATACTCAGATGAGATCGACCTTTGGCGTTATCATGCTCGCGCTGGTCGACGGACAGCCGCGCGTTCTCACCTTGAAGCAGATGCTCGAGCGCTTCATCGATTTCCGGGTTGAAGTTGTTATGAGGAGGACCCGCTTCGAACTTGATAAGGCGGAAAAACGCGCGCATATCCTCGAAGGCTACAAAAAAGCGATCGCGAACCTCGATAAAGTCATCAAGATCATCCGTACGTCCAAAAGCCCGGAGCTTGCCAAAGAAGGGCTGATGAAAGCCCTTGTGCTTTCGGAGATCCAAGCGAAGGCCATTCTCGAGCTCCAGCTCCAGAGGCTTACACAGCTCGAGAGGCTAAAGATCGACGAGGAATACCTCGAGCTCATCAAAAAGATCGAATATTACAAGTCGGTCCTCAAGAGCCGGCGCAAAGTCCTGGACATCATCAAGGAAGAGACGAACGAGATCCTCAAAAAGTATGGGGATGAACGCCGGACGCAGATCGTGGCCGCGGAAGGCGACATCGACATCGAAGATCTGATCGCGCAGGAAGACGTGTTGATCACGATCTCGCACGCCGGCTACATCAAGCGGATCCCGGTCACGATGTACCGCAGACAGAACCGCGGAGGGAGCGGCGTGTCCGGTGCGGGCGTTCGCGACGACGATGATTTTATCGAGCATATGTTTCTCGCCTCAACCCATGACTTCATCATGTTCTTCACCAACCAGGGTCGTGTGTATTGGCGCAAAGCCTATGACATACCGCAGGCGTCTCGTCAGGCCAAAGGGAAAGCCATCGTCAACTTCCTTTCTCTTGCGCAGAACGAACAAGTCTCCGGATTTTTACAGGTCAAGGAATTCGACGACAAGCGGTTTGTGCTCATGGTGACAGCCAAGGGCGTGATTAAGAAAACCAACTTGATCGAATACTCGCGGCCTCGTTCCAACGGCATCAACGCAATTACCCTGCG
>JBAXGK010000003.1:0-23422 GCA_037139435.1 Candidatus Omnitrophota bacterium
GCACCATTTTGAAAGAGTTCAGGTTCTTGATCTCAACCTTGGTTCCAAACTTTTCCTGACCTACTGGCCGCACCGACACGTTCGCGTCGCAGCGGAGGCTTCCTTTTTCCATATCGCAGTCGCTCACTTCCACATATTGAAGGATCGCCTTAAGCGCGGTGAGGTAATCGTAAGCTTCCTGGGGGCTGCGGAGATCCGGTTCGGAGACGATCTCAAGAAGCGGAATGCCGCCGCGGTTATAATCCACCAAGCTTCCGTCCGTGATGCCTTCATGGAGGAGTTTCCCAGCGTCTTCTTCGAGGTGCGCGCGCGTGATTCCGATCTTCCGCTCGATCATCTTTCCGTCGGCGGTTTTCGTCTCGATCAAAAGTTCGCCCCGGCCATTTACCGGCATATCGAATTGTGAGATCTGATATGCCTTGGGAAGGTCCGGATAAAAATAATTCTTCCGGTCGAATTTGAGTCGCTCTGCCACCTTGCAATTGAGCGCGAGCCCCACGCAGATCCCGAGCTTGAGCGCCGCTTCATTCAAGACCGGCAGCGATCCCGGCCAGCCCAGGCACACAGGGCACGTATGCTTGTTCCCCTCAGCCCCGAATTCAGTCGAGCACGAGCAAAAGAGCTTGCTCTTCGTCTTCAGCTGTACGTGGACTTCTAGACCTATGACCGGTTCGTAGTTCATAACTTCGGTTTCTTTTTGTATTGTTTCCATCCTAACAAAATTAATATCGGGATGATGAGAACCCCCAGCAACCCGAAAGGACCTATCACCGCAAAAAGTAACGGCATGTAATAAAATCCGAAACATAATGCGCAGAGTGAAATCACCAGGGCCGTAGTGGCTATTTTCTTATTTCCCATACGGATACCGAAGGCTAAAAAGCTGTACACTATGGCAGCAAGAACAGAAAATATTACAAGCTTTGTCATTTGAGCAGAAGTCTTGCCGCTGCTTATGAGCGGTATCGCTAATGCAAAGGATTCAAATAATACAACAAGCGCCCAGAGCCATATCATTATGGAAACAATCGATAAATACTTGGACCTTTCTTCAGACATTTTCACCTCCAATCTTATCCAGTTTAGCTATTAACCAGATAACATCCGGTTTTCCTCAGCAACCAATTCAGTCGCTGATGGCTTTTTCTTCCATATATCTTATAGGCCATAAAACTCTCGAACGTCTTATTCCTTCGGCAAATTGCGGAACACCTGCGCTAATTCCTTTTTATTCATCTTTCCTTCCGCAACCGAAAGCATCACACCAAGAAGAGCTTTATTTGCCAAAATAGAAACACCGTTCGACTCAAGAAAGATCAATGCGGCATCAAGCGCGGTCCTCTTATTCCCATCCAGAAAAGGATGATTCTTGCAGAGGTGGAAGGCGTAAGCGGCTGCCATCTCAAAAAGATCCGCATGTAACCAATGCCCACTAAACGCTGATTCCGGCTGGGACATTGCGGACTCCAGCAACGCCATGTCCCGAACGCCGTCCGTACCCCCAAACTGTTCCAGCTGACGCGTATGGGACTTCAACACCTGGGCCAGAGTCAAAAAAACAGGCTCTCTGGACCCGTACGAGCCGCCCTCTTCTCGAATGACCAAACGCGCTTTCGCGGGCACCTTTTTTTTGATTTTTGTTTTTCGGGGCATAGATCCTGTCGTTTACTCAGCAAGAGCTTTGAAAGTTGCAGCATGCCTCTTGTGGACTTTGTTCATAGCCGCCTCAAATCTTTTCTCCCGCTCTTTATCCTCCACCGGAGAAATGACGAGATTGCGGCCGTCAGTGTTGATCTCAAGCGGGGTATCCTTTGTGATACTCAGAAGATCGAGGATCGCTTTCTCGATAACCAGGGCCAGGCTGTTTCCGTGGGCTGTCAGGTGCTTTATCATGTTATCCTCCAGTTATACGTTCGTATATACAATGTAGCACCTTAAAACTGCCCTGTCAAACGCCTACAAGCTGGGCTTTTTCTTATAAATGCCGGTTTCTTGCTCAAAAGCGTAGGCCGTACGAAGCATGGTGGATTCGTCGAATGGACGGGCCATGAGCTGCATCCCGATCGGCAGGCCGCCGGACGTGAAGCCGCACGGAACAGACATCGCGGGAATTCCTGCGAGATTCGCCGGGATCGTGAAAATATCAGACAAGTACATCGCGATCGGATCTGCGGCTTTTTCGCCGATCTTGAATGCTGCGGTTGGCGAGGTCGGCGAAAGGATCACGTCCACTTCCTTAAATGCCTTCTCGAAATCCTGACGGATCAGCGTGCGAACTTTCTGCCCTTTCAAGTAATACGCTTCGTAATAACCGGCGGAGAGAACAAACGTTCCGAGCAGGATGCGACGCTTGGCTTCCTGACCGAATCCCTGGTCCCGTGTCTCAAAATACATCTCTCGAAGATCTTTGGTCGGAACACGTAATCCGTATTCCACGCCATCAAAACGGCCTAAGTTCGAGCTTGCCTCGGCGACGGCTACTATATAGTACACAGCAACAGAGTGTTCCGTATGCGGCAGGCTGATCATCTTGATCTCGGCCCCGAGCTTCTTATAGATCTCTGCGGCCTGACGAACACTTTTCTCGATCTCCGGATCAATCCCTTCGATGAAATACTCTTTCGGAAGGCCTATCTTGAGCCCCTTCACGTCACGCTTAAGCGCCTGTGTAAAATCTGGGACGGATTGGGCCGACGAAGTGGAATCCTTCGGATCATGGCCGCAAAGGATATTCAACAGGAGCGCCGAGTCTTCCACAGTTTTGGTAATCGGACCGATCTGATCAAAACTCGAACCGAACGCGATCAGACCATAGCGCGACACACGGCCGTACGTGGGCTTCACACCGACCACGCCACAAAGCGCCGCCGGCTGACGGATCGAACCACCGGTATCGGAACCCAATGCCGCAAGCGTCATATCCGCCGCGACCGAGGCCGCCGAGCCGCCGCTCGAACCTCCCGACACGCGCTCGAGATCCCAAGGATTCCGGCAAGGACCGAACGCGGAGGTTTCGCAGGAGGAGCCGAACGCGAATTCATCCATATTGCATTGTCCAAAAAGTGTCGCACCGGCATTTTTAAGTTTTGTGATCACGGTCGCATCATAGGGCGGCACATGCTTCGCGAGGATCTTCGACGCGCAGGTCACTTCTCTGCCATCGATGCAGATATTGTCTTTGATAGAAACAGGAACGCCGTGAAGTATACCCTCACCTTTCCTCTCCCCCCGGGAGAGGGATGGGGTGAGGGAAAGCCGGAGAAAAGCATTGACCTTGGGATTAAGCAGCGCGGCTCTCTTAGAAAAAGCGTCCAGGATCGGTTGAGCCCCGTCCTTTTTCGCGACTTCAATCGCTTCTACGAGGGTCAGGGAACAGAGATCTGTCATCGCTGCACGATCTTGGGAACTTTGAAGAAAGGACCCTCAGTCTGAGGAGCGTGTTCCAGGGCCTTTTCCGCCACATCCGAAGGCTTGGCTTCATCCGCACGGAACACGTTCTCCATATTGAGGACATGGCTCGTGGGCTCAACCTTGGAGGTATCCAGCGCATCCAGCTTTTTAACGTACTCGAGGATGGCGCCGAGGTCTTGGGCGAGCTTTTGTTTTTCTTCGAGCTTCAAATTGAGCCGCGCGAGTTCCGCGACTCTATCAATGTTGATGTCCATGTTCACCCCGTTAGAGATAGGAAGCGCCTTTAAAAGCGCTCCCGTCTCTTTGGTAATTAATTTTTATTACACCTATTACTTCTTCTGCAGCTGGATTCTCACAAAAGAATTACCCCTGATCTCTAACGGGGCAAGTCCTCAGCAGAGAGTTGAAAACGGGGACATTCTGCCCGAAGGCAGAGGGAGTGTCAAATAATCGTCATAAGGGACCGGACACCTCGGCGACAGATTCAGGAACCTATTCCTTTAAAGCATCCGGTATCCTTCAATAAATTGACAATCTGTTGTCGGTTTTATATCAAAAACCCCGGCTGGCGCGGTACCAATACCACCACTGCCAGGATTGGAAAGGAAATCTCCTATAATAACTGCCAAACACCGCCCTGGATACCATCCCGCCTGTTTTAACGATCATGGATCCCCTCGTTGCATTCGGATCGTTAATGACCATCACGATAGCTTTGATACGGGAGGCATCAAATCCAGACGCGGCCGCCGACTGGATCATGGCATTCGTGATCCGTATCTTTCCGTTCGTCACAGTCACTTGAAAAACAGTTTTCAATCCGTTCAGATCTTCAAGTTCCAATTTGTAGGAACTGGCTCCGGTCACAGTCGCCCCGAGCACGATATCATTGACTTTGGCATTAAACAGACGGAATCTGTCGAAAAGAAACATCACCGCCGCCCAATGCCCATTCTCGCCGCCGGCCTGTAGATCGTAGTTGAGGGCAAGCTGGCTCGTGCCGTTTTGACCAAGATTTATCGCCGTACTGCCCGGAACCGGCTCAACGGCCATCGGCGTAATCTGATAACGGGTGAAATCGGTCAGAGCCGCTGTGGTAACAGCTGAGATTACAGGAACATAACTCATCCCTTTAATCTCAACCTGAACCGTCCCCGAATGGCCCATTCTCCCCTCATCTGCAGTGAACACGATCTGGCCGATGCTTCTTGGATCCACATTCAATTCGCTCACAGGGATCGTGTAATTTTGCATCCGCCCCGTCAAATTCAGGTACGCCACTCCCACACCACCTTGTGGATCTTTAAATTCAATTTTCAACCGAGTCCCGGCAGGGCCATTCACCGCTACGGTAATCCCCGAACTTAGATCCAGGGTGCGATTTAAATTCAAATACGTAAACGCAAAATTGCCCCAATCCGGGAGCGTGTAGCTAAACGAAAACTTGCTGTTAGAAGTCTGAACCGTTTGGATCGCTCCGTTGTCCAAGCCTGAGACACTCCCATGTCCGAAATTTAAAACCGGATTTCCGGGAAGTTGCGTAACGGCCGCCGGATTGTAAGCTCTGCCGCTGATCACCGGCTGATAAACCAGTCCGTGTGTTTTGACCGCCATTGAACCAGTTGTCGCATGAGGATCATCCACCACCATCACGATAGCTTTGAGATGCGCGGCATCAAAAGCGGGTGCTCCTACCGCCTGGATCATGGCTTTTGTGACCTGAATACGCCCGTTAGTCACCCCTACCCGAAAAACCGTCTTGATACCTTGCGAGTCCTCCAACTCCAGTTTGTAATAACTCGCTCCCGTAACATTGGCTTCAAGCACAAAATCTGTGGTGGTCGCGTCAAACGCGTGGTAACTGTCAAAAAGGAACATGGCTGCCACCCAGCGCGGTTCCCTTACATCCCCAGCACCAAGATCGTAGTCAAAAGAAAACTGTCCCGAGCTAGCCTGCTTGAAATTAGCCACCATTCCCGGCTGTCCAAGGGCGTTGATAGGAATGGGTATAATTTGGTAGCTGCTGAAATCGGTCAATGGCGCCCTTGTCGCAGCCGAAATAACTCTGGGATCAAGGACTTGCATGTTTCTAAAGTTGATCCGGATATCAAGTCCATCGATCTTCAGCGTCGCTTGCGTGGGACTGTTGAACTGGATATTCTGGGCTAGGCCATTGACCACCAACGATCTTGCGGGGTCCTGCATGTCTTTAATGCAAGTGAACGATTCCACAAAGATCCCGCTGGGGCTCTGATGATCTTCAACAACTCCATAGATAACATACCTCCCGTCCGGGGAAACATCATAAATGGGATAGCTAACACGGGTATAGTAGTCTCCGCGGTCCTCAAGTCGAATCGTCTCTCCTGTCACAAGGTTTTTTAGCTCGAGAATATAGTCCCTCAGTGAAACCGTCCCCATATACCGTGTTTGAAATGCGTAATTGGGATTCGACGCCGCCCGCGTCCAGCCGGCAGGAGGAACGACCTGCAGGGTTGCAAGATCCACATCCACTTCCCGAGTACTGCCATCGGCTTTCACCAAACGAAGTTCCGCTATGCGGCCGTCTTGCGCATAGTTCACCGCATCCAGCATTCCATGACCCTGCTTTAAATAATCTTCCGGAACATTCGTTTCCCGGTAAGTCAAAACAAGCGGCTCTGCCGCCTCGCCAAGAGATACAAAATGGACCACGCTGGTTTTCGCATTAGGATTAAAAACCTCAAAAATCACTATCGGTTTCGCTGAAACCTGTTTAGAACTGACATCCACAAAACTGAAACCCCTTTCGCCTGTGGCATCAACATAAGTTCCGACAACCTTGGACTCTCCCGTTCTAAGATCCATAACATAAAGCCCCATGGTATGAGAGTCATAGGCGTGCGGAGGCAGCTGCGCTTGGAAAGCATAATTCGTATTCGATGCCGCACGCGTCCAGCCTTCTGGAACTTCGGGAACTGAAAGATTCGTATCAGTTTTGGAAAGCGGCGAGTTTTGGGATAAGAATTTCAGCGTGTCCGCGGGCTGCGAGGACGCGGGGCTCACGGCCGGTTGCGTCTTTTGTGTTTCCTGTACAGAAACCGCCGGTTGCTGCAGATTTCCAGCCTCCTGAAAATTTAAAGGTTCGACGGGTTGGGCCGAAAGAGCCACCCCCTCTACCCCCAACAACAAAAACCCAGAAACCAAGATCGTATTCCAACGCATCGTTTTCATGGTGTGTTCCTCCTTTTTTTGTGTAAGCGCTTACATTTATTGACTAAAAAAATTTACCTTTCCCGGACACTCTTCCTGACGACCACCTCGACCGGCAACAGCTCTTCATGCCCGGCAAACCCCTTTGCCCCCGAAGCAAGCTTTTCCACAAGATGCCGGGTCGCTTGCTTCGCAACGTCATAAAGCGGAACCCTGACGGTCGTAAGCGGGGGCTCGCAGGCAGCCGCACGGCTGTCATCATCAAACCCCATGACCGAGATATCCTGAGGACAGCGCAGTCCTGCTTCGCGCATCTTCCTGATCACTCCGTACGCCATGTCATCGTTAAAGCAAAAAATAGCCGTACCTTTAGGCTTTGTTTTAAGGAATTTCTCGACGGCACTCGCGGCCACATCCTCTTGAAACTCACCACAAAATATCCTGTCTTTTGGAAGCGCGATATGCCTGGATCTTAAAAACGACTGGAACCCCTTCATTCTCAGCTGGCTGTCTACGGAAAAAGCACCTCCTGTGACAACCGCGAATCTCCTGTGCCCTTTTCCATAAAGGTGCTGGGCGGCAAGCCAGCCCCCCTTCTCTTGGTCCGCGCTGACAAAAGAGGCCCTGACGCCCCGCTCCGGATCCCCAATCATGACGCAGGGAATGCCCAGCTTTTCAAAAACCGACTTGTCGCTAAAAACAACACGCCAATGAGTAACGATCATTCCGTCCACTCCCTCCGCGGCCCGGAAATTGTAGCGATCCCATTTCCTGTCTGCGCATTTAAGCATCAACAATTTAAACCGGTATTTTGTTTCAAGGAGAGAGTCCGCCACACCGCTCAAAAGCTTCATGTAATATTCGTTCATGAAGAACCCTTCCCCGTGGGGCACCACCATACCGATCGTGTTGAAAACAGATTGAGTCAGTCCCTTGGCGGCCTGATTGGGGGCATAGTGATACTGGCGTATGATCTTATCCAGCCGTTCGAGTGTCTCCGGCGCCACCTTGGAGCGCGTTTCGGGATTGACCGCACGCGATATGGTCGCGATCGATACCCCGGCTTTTTTAGCGATCTCGTAAACGTTCATTGATCATCCCTTTGCAGTTTATATGTAAGCGCTTACATTATACCTGGCCTGTGCAGCTCTGTCAAATTCATTTATTATCAAATAGCCGGGGAAAGCTCATGGCTTCTGGAAGACGGAGGGAACGTAAAAAAACACGGGCGCGATATTTTTTGACGGCCCTGCTTGTCCGCTCAGAAAAGCAATCCTATTTTTTCCATTTGACGGAACAGCCGACGGCACGCCGCTGATCGGCAGGCACGGGTTTTCCCGCGAGCACCGCATCCACCGCTGCCCGAAGATCCTTACCGGTCACAGGCACCGCATTTCCAGGACGGGAATCGTCATACTGCCCTCGGTAAACCAGCTTACGGTTCTTGTCAAAAAGAAGAAAATCAGGCGTCGCAACTGCGGTGTAAGCTTTCGCCACCCCCTGAGTTCCGTCAAAAAGAACCGGGAATGTAAAACCTTCGCTTATGGCCATATCTTTCAGACTTTCCGGACTATCCTCAGCATAGGCCACGGGGTCATTAGCGCTGATTCCGACGATCGCGAGCCCTTTCCCTTCATAATCTTTGCCGAATCTCACAAGATCCGGAAGGATATGTTTTACGTAGGGGCAGTGCCGGCACAAGATCACAACCAGAAGTGCTTTTTGGTCCTTAAAATCATCACGCCGGACAGCCTCTCCAGTCACAACATCCGGAAGTAAAAAATCCGGAGCCTGGCTCCCGAAAGCGAGAAGCCCTTTTTTCCCTTCCGTGCTTGCTTCCGCCCAAACAGATGGAACGGCCCGAAAACCTGTCGCTATCGTAATGAACGCGATCAGACTCATGAGATAAAAAAAACGATTCGTTTTCATAGCCAACCTCCCTTTCACTTTTTAGAGATTAACCGCTTAATTATTTCGCAGGCGGAGTCAAAGTCGAACAGCACTGATTCTCATCCATAAAATTTCAAGGTAATCAGTACAGCTCTGACTACCCTTTATTTTTTATGAGAGTCAGGACAGCAGCTACCTTTGACGCCGAATTTCTTGAGAAGGATCTCTGCGGGGCACCAACCGGTAAAAGCAGACTGAACGAGATTCACGCCGATGAACGTGGTCCAGATCAGCCACCACGGGCTCACCCAGATCGCCAACAGAACGCTTAGCAGAATAAAAGTTCCCGCCATGATACGGATGTATTTTTCAATCGTCATTTTTTCTCCTTTGCGCAACGAACTACGCGCAACGCTCAACGTTTGGGCTTAAAGCTTTTACGTTGTGCGTTGACCGTTGAGCGTTGCGCTCTTTTTAGCCATCATGTAATAAAAAACGGGTACCGCCGTACGCGAAAGAATAGTCGAAGCGATCTCCCCTGCCATCAATGCCACGGCCAGACCCTGGAAGATCGGATCGAACAGGATCACGGAAGCCCCCACCACCACCGCCGCCGCTGTCAAAAGCATCGGCCGGAACCGTTTCACGCCCGCATCGATCACCGCCTCTTCAAGCGGCATCCCTTCCGAACGCCGCAGTTCGATAAAATCTACAAGAATGATGGAGTTCCGAACGACAATTCCCGCGCCCGCGATCATGCCGATCATCGAAGTCGCCGTAAAGAACACGCCCCCCAGCCAATGCGCGGGCAATATCCCCACGAGCGTGAGCGGGATCGGCAACATGATGATCCACGGCGTCTTGAACGACTGGAACCATCCAACCACAAGCGCGTAGATCAGAAGAAGCACGAAGGCGAATGCGATCCCGAGATCGCGGAACACTTCATACGTGATTTGCCATTCTCCGTCCCATTTGAGCGTCCACCGGTCCGTCGTGGCAGGCTGCCCGTTAAAGAGCTGGTCAAGGGTCTTCTGCCCCTCTGAGTTCGCCGGGACCGCCATCTTCGAGATATCTTTCTTCAGTTTCAGGATCGCGTAGGCCGGGCTCTCGTATTTTCCCGCCACATCCGCGATCACGTACGAGACCCGCATCAGATTCTTGTGAAAGATCGCGGGATCTTTTGTATCCTTTTCGATATCCACAAGTTCCCGCACCGGGATCGGATTCCCGTAACGGGAAAGAAGCGTCATATTGAGAACGCTATCCATCCCCGTGCGTTTTTCTTTAGGCAGCCGAAGAAGGATCTCAACCGGCTCGTATTCTTCGGAGAGATGCGCTAGGTCCACGGTCTTTCCTCCCACCGCGGTCGTAATGGCCTCAGCGATCTGCGCGACCGGGATCCCATTCAAGGACGCTTTCTGCGTATTCACCCTGAGGCGCATCAGTTTCTCAGGAGATTGAACATAGGTATCAATATCCGTCACACCCTCGCTTGAAGCGAGAAGGCTTTCGATCTGCTTGGCGAGTAGTGTCTGGCCCTCAAGGGTAGGACCATAAATTTCAAGCACGAGCGTCGAAAGAACGGGCGGACCCGGAGGAACTTCCGCGACTTGGACATGCCCTCCATATTTTTTTACGATCTCATGGATCTTCGGCCGTACGGCCTTTGCGATATCATGACTCTGCCGCTTGCGATCATGCTTCCCCGCGAGGTTCACCTGGAGATCTGCCTGATGCGGTTTGGAACGCAGAAAATAATGTCGCACGAGCCCGTTAAAATTATAAGGTGCCGCGGACCCGGCATACATTTCAATGTCCTTCACTTCCGAGACCGTCACAAGATAGTCCGCGATCTCCTTGATCGCCTCGTGTGTCTTCGCAACCGGAGTTCCATCCGGCATATTAAGCACAACTTGGAATTCATTCTTGTTGTCAAAAGGCAGCATTTTCATACGTACCAGCTTGAGCGGCACAAGCATCACGGCCAAAAGAAGCATCCCGCCAAGCGCCCAGAGAAACATTCGTCTCACTTTGGGGTTATGAATGAGCGGGTTCATATAGGAACGATAGAGACGCGTGAGAAAATCTTCTTTTTCGCCTTCGTGATGAACCTTGAGCTTCCCCTGGGCGAACGCCTTCCCCAGGATCTGATACGCAGCCCAAGGCGTTGCAACAAACGCCACGAACATGGAGAACACCATCGCCGCGCTAGCACCGATCGGGATCGGCCGCATGTATGGCCCCATGAGTCCGCTCACAAAAGCCATCGGAAGGATCGCTGCGATCACCGTGAGCGTCGCAAGGATGAGAGGGCTTCGGACCTCATTGACGGCTTCGATCGTAATATCGAGGATGGATTTCCCTTTATTGTCCGGAAGCCGGAGATGGCGAACGATGTTTTCCACGTCCACGATCGGATCATCCACCAGGATCCCGATTGAAAAGATCAGCGCGAAAAGTGTGATGCGGTTCAGCGTGAACCCCAAAAAGTAAAAAGTTGCGAGCGTAAGCGCAAGCGTCATTGGAATCGCGATCGCCACCACGCCTGCTTCGCGGAAACCAAGCGACCATGCGATCAAAAGACTCACGCCAAACACCGCGATGGCCATATGGAAAAGAAGCTCGTTGGATTTTTCCTTCGCCGTTTCTCCGTAATCCCGGGTCACGGTCATCTCGATATCCTTCGGCAATGTCGCCTCAGGAAGTTCTTTGACCGCATGCAGGATCACTTCCGAAAGATGAGCCGCATTCGCCCCCCGGCGTTTCGAGATTTCGAGGGTCACAGCTTCGAAGGGGCCTTTAACCTTCGCTCGGGAAGCGGGTCCGAAAACTATCTCCGTCGCATGTTCTTCCTCGTCCGGTCCGTCCACGACCCGCGCAATATCCTTGAGCGTCACAACGCTCCCGGCACTCACACCGATCACAAGATTCTCAAGATCGGACCGAGTGCGAAAAAAGGAGTTCGCCTCGACCGCTTCGAGCTCCGGTACGCTCTCAAGATGCCCGGCGCTTTGCTTCACGTTCGCGGAGCGGATGATCTGGGCCACATCGAGAGGATTCATAAGACGAGCCTTCAATTTCTCTTCGTCGAAGAACACCTGGAACTGGCGCTTACGGCCTCCGCTAATGCGGGTCTCCGAAACATCGGGAATAGCATTTACAATATTCTGAACATTCGCTACGGTCCGGCGAAGAGAGACCGGGTCCTTATCCTTGGCGTGGAACGTAAGCGTGAGGATCGGCACATCGTCGATCGATCGAACTTTAATGAACGGCTGCGTTGCGCCTTGGGGCAGAAAATCGAGGTTGGAATAAACCTTCGTATAAAGCTTGATGAGGCTCTTTTCGGGATCTTCACCGACTTTAAATCTTACAATAATGAGCGCGCCTTCGGGCTCGATGGTGGAATAGACATATTCGACACCGGGTATCTCCCAAAGCTTGCGTTCCCCAAGAGTCACGATCCGCTGTTCAACCTCTTTGGAATCCGCACCGGGATAGGCGACAAAAATATCAAACATCGGCACCGAGATCTGTGGTTCTTCCTCACGCGGAAGATTGATGACCGCAAAAACCCCGATCACCAGCGACGCCGCGATAATGAGCGGCGTGATCTTCGACTTGGCGAAGTAACTGACGATCCCGCTAATGATGTCGGAGTGGTGGTTCGTCATGGGATTAGCCCTTGAGCCGCGTGTTCATTTCGTGAATACCGTTCTCGGTAAGCTGGCCGGAGAGGAATAACAGTTTGGCATACTCCAGCTCAAGCGCCATAAGCAGTCCTTGGAAACCGGACACCGTCTCAAGATACGAACGGCGCATCTCCAAAAGATCGGCAATGGATTTCCGTCCTTCCTGGTAAAGTTTGGCCGTCTGTTCGCTTGCCTGCTGGGCATCCTGCGCAGCCTGTTTTAAAACGGAATGGTCCTCGGTGGCGGTCTCATACCGGTTAAGTTCCAAGATCAAATCTTTGACGATCTCATCCCGAAGCGCCTGACGGTCCACTTTGAGCTCTTCATATTGATGCTTGGCCCCTTGGATTCGCCCGAGATATGTCGGATCAAAGAAATCCATGGTCCCCCGGAACCCCACGGTAAAATTCTCGCCCCCAGAACGCCAGGTATTTGCATCTTCATTCAGACTTCCGAAACCGTAGAACTTTGGAAGAAAAGAGGTCTTTTGTCGGAGCGATTCAATACGCGCGGCATCCACCATCTGGTCCAACGCTGCGAGATCTTTGCGCTGTTGATAGGATTGCGAAAACAAAACCCGAAGGTCAACGGCTTCACGCTTGATCTCCGGCAATTTTCCCACAGGGTTCCACGCAAGCCCGGGGTCCTCGCCCATGAGAATATTCATGAGCATACGGGAGCTTTTAAGAAGCGATTTAGACCGGTTGTGCTCGCGTTCAATCGAAGCCGCAACCACCCGCGCCGCGTAGAAATCCGCTCCAAGGATCATCCCTTTTTGGTTGAGATCTTCAGCCTGCTGAAGGTCCTTATCGCTTGCGGACTTGATGCTAGAGACGCTATCAAAGACCTCTTGCGCGAGCAGGATCCCGAGATAACTTTCAAGGGCCACGATCCCCGCTTCCATTTCCGTAAAATCCGCTTCAAGGTCCGCCGATTTGACCATCCGGCGAGCGGAACGGATCTTCGAGATCGTATTGAAAGAATCGAAAAGCAACATCTCCCCTTCAATCCCGGCGTGATAGTTCGTGCGGGCATCGGGCCGGTTCAGGGATTCCAGCGAAAAATCGTTCTGGGTGAATTTTTGCTGCCGGAGCAGGTCCCCGAAAACCCCGACGGGATCATTGGTAGCCGTGGTGGAGAACACGCCCTGGATATGCGGAAAAAGATCCGCAATCGCAAGGTTCCGATTCGCTTTGGCCTGTTCAAGTTTTTCGTACCGTTTTTTCAGGGCAGGATAGTGCGCGAGAACTTTCTGGTAATAATCAAGGAAGGTCAGTTTTTCGATACAAACCTTCTCAGCGAGAACAGGGGCCTCAGCAAAAACAGGCTGGACGACCAGAAGTAGCACAGACAGGATCGGCAACAAGATTTTCTTAATCACCATGGAATGCATTTTATCCCTCTTCTCTCTCTCACAAAGCAGTTTCTTTCTGGCTCAGGTCATCAATGCAATACTGAAGATACCGGATGTGGTTTGTACCTTATTGCTTCCGAAAACATCCTGCTGAACACCGGTCTCAAAACGCAGATGATCACCAAAAGGCATGACAAAGCCCAGAACCACGCTCACAAGATTTGCGGTATTTCCGTATCCTCCGAAATCATGCGAATAAATCAGTTCGGCCTCAGGCTGAAGCCATGGGAAGACCTGGTACCCGACGGCAAAATTCACGTGAGCCGTCCCGTAATAACGATTTGTGCGTTTCCAGTGTGCAAGCGGCGAGTTATAACCCAGATTCACGGTCCCGTTCCAGAAACCGATATCCTTGGTAAACGCAATGGCATTGTCAAAGCTGGTATAACCTTGGCTTGCGCCGATGTGATCGAGATTGCTGCGCCGTCCGGTGGGTGCATAGATCGTGGGAATGTAGGAGATCTCGAGTTTTTCCTCCTCGGAATCATAAAACCGCCAATGACCCGACACACCAAGGTCTCCCCATCCGAACCCGTGCGTGGGCCCTTCAGTCTCATCCTCCCGGGGCCCTCCCGTATCCGGATCTATCATATCTTGGGACTCATTATAATTATTCGATTTGTTCAAAGTATGCTGGAACCATGAAATGATGGCGATATCGATGTCCTTATAGACCCCGGCCGTTAGCCACGTCTGAAACTGCTGCACCAGGTAAGTCCCATTCTTTTCCCTCTTCCCGTCCGAATTCCACGCAAATTGACCTCCCTGGATCGAATACGAATTCCACAATTCCACCTCGCCGGGGTCAAAGGGCGTCGCATCCATCGTCACGACCTTGGTATGTTCCACGATGGAAAGATTCTCATCCGCTTGCGTCGCATAGAGAGGGACTGAGAACGAAAGGAGAATGGCCAGAAGAAGAAAAACCTTTTTCATTTCTTGTCCTCGGGCCTCGAGACATTCTCTTTTTTCTCAAACTTCGGCCTGCTCCCCGGCAGGCACCCGGAGCCACAACATCCGCCGCTTTTTTTACCCAAAAAGCAACGCAAAGCGCGAAGAGCCGCCAGCGCCACAATGCTCAATGCGATGATCTCATTGTTATCCATGACTCTCCTTTCCATTGTCATTCCCGCGAAAGCGGGAATCCATTTTCTGGATCCCCGATGAAAACATTCGGGGATAACATGCATTGCATGTCATTCAAATCCTAAAAGCCGACCACCCTGATAGACCACAAAAGACGCGGACCAGGCCAGTCCCGTCATATAAAAGATCATGAAAAACATCCAGCCCCAGGATCCTGTTTCGCGTTTCACGATCGCAAAGGTCGAAAAACACTGGCAGGCCAGCACGTAAAAGACCATGAGGGAAAGCGCCACAAGCGGCGTGTAACTGAGTTCCCCGGTGATGGGTGAACGCTGCCTTTGAAGCGCCTGGATGAGACCGGCGGTCATGCCCTCGCCGTGGGTCTCGACGTGATGCACGATCGCAAGGGTGCTGATCAGAAGCTCGCGGGCCGCAAACGAGGCGATGATCCCGATCCCGATCTCCCAGTTAAAACCCAAAGGCCGGATGGCCGGTTCGATGGCTTTCCCAAGAGATCCGGCAAAACTGGAACGGAGCTGAAGATCCTTTTGCTCATGATCGATCGCGCCGAGATGTTCTTTCAAAGCCTCTCCGTTCAGAGTGGCCGAAACCTGTTGCCGTTCCGCTGCAAAACGCGCCTGGACACCCGGGTCTTTCGGGTAGCTCACAAGGAACCACAACACGATCGATAAAAGAAAAATGATACTGCCTGCCCGTGTAATGAATTCTTTGGCGCGGTCCCACATCGTCCCAAACACCGTCTTCAGGTGCGGGATCCGGTAAGGGGGTAATTCGAAAACAAAGGGCATCCGATTCCCTTTGAGAAATGTTTTTCTAAAAAGCGCAGCGACCCCCAGCCCGGCCCCGATGCTTAAGAGATAAAGCCCAAGGAGCGTCAGCCCTTGAAGATGCAAAATGTGAAATACATGCAAGTTCGGGATGAACGCCGCGATCAAAAGCGTGTAAATAGGAAGCCGGGCGCTACAGCTCATGAGAGGCGCCACCAGGATCGTCGCCAGGCGATCGTTCCGGTCTTCGATGGTGCGTGTTGAGAGTATTCCGGGAACCGTACACGCAAAAGAACTGAGAAGAGGCAGGAACGCTTTGCCATTCAGCCCCACTTTTTTCATAAGTTTGTCGAGAACGAATACCGCACGCGCCATGTAGCCCGTGTCTTCAAAAAGCGCGATGAAAAAGAAAAGCAGGAAGATCTGCGGCAAAAAAACAATGACATTCCCGACGCCTGCAATAATCCCATCCACCACAAGACTTTGAAGAGCCCCGGCCGGAAGCCACCCTTGAGCAAGATCGCCCAGTTTTTCTATGGCTCGAGAAAGAAGGTCCATCGGCACCTGAGCCCAGGAAAAGATCGATTGAAAAATGACCCCCATGATCCCGATAAAAAAAAGAATGCCCCAAACGCGATGTGTGAGGATCCGATCCAAACGGTCTGAAAAAGTCAGGACTTTGTGAGACACCCTCTGGACGACCTGACCGCAGAGATGGTCGATCGCCCGGTACCGGCACTCGGGTTCCACGGAAGTCGAGTCGATCCCGTTTTCCTTCAGGGAAGCGCGGACGCTTAGAACCTCCGTCCGCAAAAGATCCCCGATCTTCATGCTTTCAAAAATAGGGCTCCGGAAAATCCTGTCCGATAAAAGCCTCAGGGCCTCCCCGAAAACGGCCTTCGGACGATCCTTCAAACGGTCCTCGATCAACACGACGATCTTATCGAGTTCGGTCTTCAACCGGTCGGGTAAAAACGGCTCCAGCGAGAACTTGGTCGGCCCTGCGACAGGATCGGCGAGCAAGAGCGCGATCGTCTGCTGAAGTTTTACGATCCCCTCACGTTCCATGCCGACAGTCGCCACGCAAGGAACTCCGGTGATTTCCGAGAGTTTCCCGAGATCGACCGTCGTTCCGCTTTTTTTCGCCATATCCCACATGTTCAACACGAGGATCACGGGAATCCCGGTCTCCAGAACTTGCGTCGCGAGATAAAGATTCCTCTCAAGATTGTTGGCATCCAGAATCACAAGCACAAGATCCGGAGGCGGCGTATCTCTCCGTATCCCCAGCAAAACATCATGAACGACCTCTTCATCCAAAGAGCGTGGCAAAAGGCTGTAGGCTCCGGGCAGGTCCAGCACCGAGATCTCTTCACCTCCCGGAAGTTGCGTCTGGCCTATTTTTTTCTCGACCGTCACGCCGGGATAATTGGCCGTGCTATGACGGAGCCCGGTCAGAGCGTTGAAGATCGTGGTCTTTCCCGTGTTCGGATTCCCCACGAGAGCGATCTCTTTCATCTTATTCCCTGGATTATTCTTGATCATCCTGCTCATCCTTTTAAATTTTACTTCTCTGCCGAATAAGACTACGGACAAGAGACTACAGACCGCAGCAAAAGCTTTGAAAGCTGTTGTCTTCAGTCTGCAGACTGTAGTCTGACAAGTATTTTTGCGGCGTCCTGTTTCCGGATCGACAGGCTGTACCCCCGGAGCACGATCTCCATCGGATCGCCCAAGGGCGCAAAGCGCTTCACCAGGATCTGGGTGCCGGTCACAAGACCAAGCTCTTTAAGCCGGTAGTGAAGATCCTCTTCGCTTTGATAACCTTGTATCACTCCCCTTTCCCCAGTCTTGAGTTGATCCAGCGCGACCGTTTTCATTTCCGGCATTTATTGCAAAGCCCCACGAGTTGATGGCAATGGTGTTCTAATTTAAAGCGATGCTTCTCCGCAACGCGCCGCTGCGCCTGCTCGATCTCCGGATCTTTGAACTCCACGACTTTCTCACACTGGCGGCAGATCAGATGATCGTGGTGGGCCTTGGAACACCCGCACTCATAATAGGTATCGCGACTCGTCCGGAAACTCTGGGCGATCACGCCTGCCTCAAGAAGAATCGGAAGATTCCGATAGACCGTATCGCGCGAAACTTTAAGCCCCTGCTTTTTAAGACAGGAGACAAGGATATCCACGTTGAAATGTCCGCGCTGGCGCTTAATACCCTCAATTAGTTTCAACCGCTCTCCGGTCAAACGGCACCCTTTGCCGCGAATAAAACCTTCGAATTCTTTTTTATTTTTAATCACAGAAGAAGTTCCCCTTGCCCCGTTAGAGATAGGAAACGCTTGCGTAAGCGTTTGCGTCAAATAAGACAATGACGTTCGACCGAACAAGGGTCTTAAACCGTTTCCTAAAATCGCTTAGCCTGATCGGAATAATCTCTAACGGGGCTTATTAAGATTAAGTCTGAATAAGAGAGAGTTTAGCGGACAGGCCGAGAAATGTCAACGAAACCTATCCTTTTCTAAAATTTTATCTCTCTAACGGTTGAAAAGGATTGCCCCAAGTTCAACCTCGTTGAAATTGATGGGCATTGGGACTAGACTATTTTTTCGGCAATGCGGGAACGGACTATTTCACTCAGCTTTGAGAAATCGCTGTGCTGGAGGTGAGCCGTCTCGATGGGCTCGAGGACCGTCAGGTTGCAAAAAACCGTGGACTTCATGACCCAGTCCCCCTTGGGGATCGCATTCCTCGTTCCGCTAATAGCGATTGGGAGAATGGGAAGCTTTTCAGAGATCGCCAACTTGAACGCCCCGCTCTGGAAAGGATTCATTTCGTCGGTTTCGCTACGCGTCCCTTCCGGAAAAAAAAGAACGGACATCCCCGAGCGGAGATAGCCGATCGCTTCACGGTAAACATCACGAATGCTACCGCGGTCCTTACGCTTCAAGCTGATGTGCTTGCAAAGGCCAAGACACCACCCTAAAAAAGGAATGCTGAAGAGGCTTTCCTTCGCCACCCATTTGAACTGCAACCGGAGTTGGTACAGGACCACAATGTCCGCCAGGCTCTGGTGATTGGCCACGATCACATAAGTGCGCTTCGGGTCCGCATGCTCGAGGCCATGCACCTTCACTTTCCAATACGGACTCAACCCGATCACGGCGCTGGACCACCAAAAACATTGACGGTGGAGGATCTTTCGCTGTTTATCGAAGGGGAATGTAAAAACGAGAAGGACGAGCATGACGAGATAAAGAATCGCGAGAAGAGAGACACACGCAACCCAGAAAATAAGAGAAAGCAGAGCGTTCAGCACGAGCATCCTCAAAAGTGAGAAAACGTCGCAAAGAAAATAGCTAAACTTAACACGGTCAAAGCCACTCCGAGAATTCGGGTGTTCCGGACTTCGCGCAACTCATCGATCGGCACCACTTTCCAATTGAAGCGCTCCATGATCCATTGATAAAGCCCGATCGATCCTTTGGGTCGGACAGCCGATAAAAGGCCCATGGCAAGACCCAGGAAGCCGATCCCGAGAAAAAAGAATTTCGGAGACATAAAACAGCAGCTGCTAAGCGGACACATAGTGGTGCTCCTCCCTCGTGGTATTCGAGTATATTATAGAGAGAACAGAAGACAGACAACAGAGAACAAGCAAAAAGCTTATTCGGTTATCTGCGATCCATCCCTTATTTATCCTCCCACGCGCTGCGGTAGCCGTTCACGGACTCCACATAGCGGAGCAGGTCTTCGAAAAAAGCGTGGTTCGAGAGCGTCGCGCTGTCTCCGATCATGATGAGCTTGCGCTTGGCGCGCGTCATGGCGACATTCATGCGCCGCGTGTCGGTCAAAAACCCAAGCTGTCCTTCCCGGTTCGACCGCACGAGAGAAAGAATGACCGCTTCTTTTTCCCGGCCCTGAAATGCATCCACACTATCAATCTCAAGCGTGGCTAAGTCACCCGGATCACCTTTATCCCCCAAGATCATCCCCGTTAAAAGTTTCACCTGCGCGCTATAAGGACTAATGATGGCGATATCTTCCGGCGACACGCCCGCTTTGATCAGGCGGTTCAGCTCCGTCACCACGAGCTTTGCCTCTTGAGAATTGTATCGACTTTCGGTCCCATCCTCGACCTCTTCTTCATACCCGAGCCCCGCCGTATCCAGAAAAATAACAGGCGTTTCATCAAGCCCTTCCGCCTTCACATTCGAAAGGTCTTTAAGCACGTGTCCTGCAACCGAGGGATCTGCCACAAGCGCGCTGTCATAGAATTTCCGGGAGGAAAAATCCATGATGCTCTCATGCATCCGGTATTGGCGCTCGAGCCGCACCTTGGATTTCGGGCCCAGGACTTCATGGAGTCGTTCAAAGAGCGTGAATCCAAGACCGCGTTCGCCCGGCCGGGATCGAAAGACCGTCGGCGGAAGCTGGCAATGATCCCCGGCCAGAATGATCTTCCCACCGTGTCGGATCGGGATCCAGGTCGCGGGCTCGATCCCCTGTGTTGCCTCATCCAGGATCACCCAGTCAAAAGCCTTGGCACGGATCAAAGGATCCCCACAAACCGTGTGCGTCGCCACGACCACATCCGAGGCGTTCCAAACTTGCTTGAAGATCTGTGTCTTGAGATCACGGATATCGTCGCGAAGTCTGTTCCCCTCATCACGCATTTCGTTACGTTCTTCCCAGGACATGACACGCCGGTCCTGCCGCCGCTCTTTTTGCCGGGCGAACTGCTCGAGCTGCGCCTCATGAGCGTCGATCATTTTCGCATAAGGATGCGCGGCGAGCTTGTAACTCAAGGTGTGCTCCCGCACTCGTTCTGTAATGCGCGCCGGATGACCCAGACGCGTCACGGGGATCTTCTTTTTCACAAGACATTCCACCAGATGATCGCATGCGGCGTTCGAGGGCGCAGAGACCAGAACGTTTTGGCCTTTCTGAAAAACCTGATGAATGATCTCGGTCAGCACACGCGTCTTCCCTGTCCCGGGAGGCCCATGGATGAGCAGCATGTCCTCGGCTTCAAGTGCCATCGCCACTGCTTTTTTCTGGTCGTCATTGAGCGTCGGATCGAAACTCTGCAACACTTCCGCGGGAACGGGATCTCCTAAACGGGGCTTTTTAAGGCCGAGGCTGATATCCCTAAGCAAAGCGACCCGGGAGTGCTCCGCAGAGCGCGTCATTTGCATTGCTTCATACATGCGCTGATACGTGGTGCGATTCTCGGAAAGACTAAGTTGATAACTTTTTTCGCTCTCGACCCAACCTGGGATCCTGCCGCCAAAAGCCACCGTGATCCTGAACCGGTCCTTTTCGTAAACCGTGCCGGCGGGACAATCCTCCGGCGGCGTCAGAAAACCGGAAAGCGAAACAACATCGCCGGGATTGAGGGAATAACGCGGCAGAGAACGACCGTTCTGGAGAGCGAAGGTCAGCAGCTTCTGGCCTGAAGGATTGTAATGGGTTTCCAGAAGGTCGAGCCTGAAAATGGCCTTGCCTTTTTTTTCACGGGCTTCGGGCTTCTGGTCCAGGAATTCCGTCTTGAAGCGGTTCTGTTCCTCACGCTCTTCATCGCGGAGGAGGCGCGTCAGCCGGAGAAAATGTTTTTCAATGACCGCCTCATCCCCGACCCAGATCCGGCGCTCTTCTTTTTTCTCGGGTCTTGGCGGAAGAGGGGCGTGGACTTTTTTTTGCCTTTTCTTGGGTTTGTCGCGATAGGTGTTGGACATAAGGGCTTCGGCGCTATTCCCCGATGATCTTAACGATCACACGCTTGCGGCGGCAGCCGTCGAACTCCGCATAAAAAATTCGCTCCCAAGTTCCGAAGTCCAGTCGGCCTTTCGTGATGGCCACGACGACCTCACGGCCAAAGAGCTGACGTTTGACATGCGAATCACCGTTATCTTCCCCGGTCCGGTGATGGCGGTACCCCTTGAGATCATAGGGAGCGATCTTCTCCAGGAAATCATCGAAATCCTGGATGAGACCGTCTTCGTCGTCATTGATGTATATGCTCGCGGTGATGTGCATGGGATTGACGAGACAAAGCCCTTCCTTGACGCCGCTCTTCACGACGGCGGCTTCGACTTGCGGCGTGATATTAATGTAATCACGCTTCTTCTTCGTCTCGAACGAGAGATACTCGGTGTGCGTTTTCACAAGATGCCTCCTTTCCAAATTAGCGGCCTGACTTCGCCTTGATTTTCCATGACTAACGGTCGGTAAGACCCGTTCGCACTTTTCCGTTATTTTTAGAAATTAGAGAGAGCCTTTAAGCTGCTCGGCAAGTTTCTTTTTCTCAGGATCCACGGAAAGAATATAAAAATACAGCCTGTTGGTAAGAATATCAACCTTCAACTTACGGCTAAATCCCTCAGGGACATCGGCCTCCACTGTTTTCTCATAAACCACCTGAAAATCCGCACAGGGACGAAGGAACCTCCGGGACAAAGCGCCAGCCCCTTCCCCTTTCTTTTCCGCAATCGCCAACACCCGATAGGCCTCCTGGTATCCCTCACAACGCGACTTCACGGAAGGCGCGGGATAGCGCGTCAAAATAGCGAATGTTTTAATTTCTTCCACCGGCTTGCTTATAAGTTTATTTTGAAGTTCTCGGAGATCCCGGATATATTCGAGATGAAATCCCCTGTGATCGTAAAAAATCTCATCCACGTCGAAGGTCGTCAGAACCTTGACGATCTCCTTTGCCTCAACAGGGTTCTTCCTCTCATCAAGAAACTGCGGGGAGTAGATCACGAAACAGATCAGCACGATACCGCCAAGACCTAATAGCATTCCATCCGCAGAAAAACGAGGAATTTTTTTTCTTATGAAGACCGCCAGGAATTCCGAAAAAGCCACCGCCCCTTCCGCCACCGTTACGGCAAACAAAGGAAGAAGGATCAGCGTATGGCGTGAAGGGCCAAAGGGGAAATGCTGGGAGGCCGACATCCCCCACCACGTGAGCAGCGTCACGCCCACAAATACCCCCAGAGATCGCGTACGCCGATCGGAACTCGTAAAAAAAATTCCGCCCCCTAGAAGAAAAAAACTGAAAAGAGCGTATGAAAAAAAACGGAAGAAAGGGGAGGTTTCCGGGATGAAGGCCATCTTGGACTCGAAGACCACGAACAGATTGCCCAGGAAAAACCGGATCGCATAAACGACCTGCTCCAGAAGATTCCGGGACGTATTCCAATCCAAGCCATATTCCCCCGCGGGACCAAATGCCCATCCGATCCTGGAGGGAAAAACGGCGTATCGCGATTTTAGAAAAAAAAGCCACACCGGAAGAATAAGGGCAAGGAAAAATAGACCACTAAGGAAAAGATTCCTCAAAAGAGCGCGCCGTGTTCCGGGGTCCTTACTCTGCACCACCCAAAGAGCGAGATAAAAAGCGGGCACAAAAAGGAGCACCTGATATTGCATGTGGGTTGCGAAAGCGAGTGCCAACGCGGTGACACACGCGTCCTTCATGGTGAAAAAAGACGTCGCACCCTTGCGCATCAGACACAGCAAAAGGATCGCCACGGCAAGGATCCCGATCGCATAACTGTGCGCTTGTTTGGCAAAAGCGATACTCTCCCACGAGCATGCGACAAGCGCGACCGCGAAGAAACCTTTTACCAAGGATCGTTTTTTATCTTTCCCATAACAAAGGGCAAGAACCCCGAGCGCAAGACATCCCGCCACACAGGAAGGCAGCCGCCCCCAGAATAAAAGCTCCTGATAGTCGAGAGCGGGCGATATCAAAAAATAGGTGAAGAGATACTGAAAAGGAGCGTTGGTCAACGCCAGGGGAAGAAAAAAAATATCGTGCCGGTTTTGACCTTCAAAAATAGTTTCAAAGATCCCCAGATCATCCGTGTGTGTAAAATATTGGTCCAGCTGAAAAAAACGGACGAAGGTCCCAACGCTCAGGACGAGGCCAAAGAG
>JBAXGK010000004.1:0-22415 GCA_037139435.1 Candidatus Omnitrophota bacterium
ATGATTTTCTTCTTTCGGGGATCCTCGGAGAGGTCCAAAGCGGGACCTTTGATCTCAAATCGCACATGCTATGCGTCGAGGGGGATCTCCGGTCGGAACATTTGCTGACGCTGAAGGCCATGACGTTTGCGGCGCCGTCGGCCGCCCAAAAGCTTCTCAAATATCCGTTCGACGGGATGCGGATGCTTCTGGAGGATCAGAAGGCTGTGGAACTGAATATCAAAGTCGATGGCGATATCGAAGACCCCAAGTTTCGCTTTTACAGCGCTTTCAGCAAGGCGCTCCAAAAGGCTTTGATCTCTAAGGCCAAGGCTGGTATTGTCGGGACCGTCAAGATTGCTGCGAATACGCCGGGACAAGTGACGCAGGGGCTCAGCAAGCTTGGGGCGATTCTGGTTGAACCGTTTAGGCCTAAAGAACAAACAAGCGCCGAAGCCAATGGAGAAAAAACGAATGCCTGAGACAAAAGTAGGACATGTTGCGATCATCGGCAGACCGAACGTCGGGAAATCTACGCTTCTGAATTATCTGGTGGGCGAGAAATTGGCCGGAACCTCGGCCAAGCCGCAGACCACGCGCGATGTGGTTCGTGGGATCCTGACCGTTCCCGACGGTGCCGTGGTCCAAAGCCCCTATCGAGGGCAGATCGTTTTCTTGGATACGCCGGGTGTTCATCAACCGAAAGATGCTTTAGGCGAAGGCATGGTGCGCGATGTCCATCAGTCGCTTTCAGACGCGGATCTTCTGTTCTGGATGGTGTATCCCAAGGCAATGGGGGACGCGGAACGCGCGATCCTGAAATGGGTCCAGGATGTTTCTATCCCCGTATTTCTTTTGGTCAATCAGATCGACCGTTTTCCCAAGGACGATCTCTTGCTAGCGCTGGATTCTTATCAAAAGGCTTTTGCTTTTAAGGAATACATTCCTATCAGCGCCAAAACTGGAGAGAACGTCAAAACCCTGATCCAGCAGGCGCTTGCGTATCTCCCGAAAGGCGAATTTATTTATCCGGAGGATCAACTTTCCGACCAGAATGTTCGTTTTCATGTGCAAGAAATGATACGCGAAAAGCTTTATCATTTTCTAGGCGCGGAACTTCCGTATGATGGGGCAGTGCGTATCGATGAATTCAACGAAGAAGAAAAAATAACCCGCATTCATGCCACGATCGTGGTGGAGCGGGATTCACAAAAGGCGATCGTGATCGGCAAAGGTGGCGAGAAGATCAAACAGATCGGCACGGCCGCACGTCTTGATATCGAGCGATTTCTCGGCAAAAAAGTATTCCTGGAGCTTTGGTGTAAACCCATTCCGGGTTGGAAAAGCAATATCGGTTTTCTTCGCGAATCGCGCCAATCCAGCGGAGCTTCTTAGGCCGTTTTTGCGATTAGGATACACAGAATTTTCGAACAATCCTTCTTCACCGTTCGTTTTTCCCCAGCGAGGAAAAACTCACTCGCGCCTTAGGTCTCGCTCGGCGGGCAGAAGGCCGGGAGGCAGCGTTCGAGACCCTGGGAGCTTGGTCCTGCTTTGAAGAGCAGGTCCTAGGGGCGAGATTCGAAGGCGGTCGATTCTCGCAGCCCTGATTCTCAAAAAATGAGAACAGCGGGTAATCAGGGCAGCCCCAATTTCAACTTCGTTGAAATTGATAAGTATTGGGACGGGAAGAAGCGGCCGCTGGTGACGACAGGCCTTCTGCCCGCCACCATGCCCGCTCGACCTTCGGAGCGCGCTTCAGGATTGTTGAAAATTCCGTCAAAGATATTCATATAGGAAAATTGGACAATGCAATCAGGTTTGATCCAGGATGAAATTTTAAGAAGGCGGACGTTTGCGATTATTTCGCATCCGGACGCCGGCAAGACGACGCTTACAGAAAAATTTCTTCTCTATGGCGGGGCGGTTCAGCTGGCGGGTTCCGTAACGGCCAGGAAACAGGAACGCGAGACGGCTTCCGACTGGATGGAAATGGAGAAGAAGCGTGGGATTTCCATCAGTTCCACCCTTCTTCAGTTTGATTATGGTCCGTGGCGGATCAATCTTCTCGATACGCCGGGCCACAAAGATTTCTCGGAAGACACTTATCGGGTGTTGATGGCGGTCGATGCCGTCGTGATGGTGATCGACTCCGGCAAAGGCATCGAGAGCCAGACCCGCAAGCTCTTCGAGATCTGTCGCCATCGCGGGATTCCGATCTTTACCTTCATGAATAAACTCGATCGTCCGGGCCTTTCCCCTCTTGCGCTCATTGATGAGCTTGAAAATGTCCTTGGGATCCATGCCTATCCGGTCAACTGGCCTCTGGGGAGCGGACGGGAATTCCGGGGAGTTTATGACCGCCTTCAAAAAGAAGTGCACCTTTTTCAGAAAGTTCCCGGCGGTGCCTACAAAGCACCAGTGTCGATGCACGGGTTTTCGGACCCCGCCGTGAAAACGATCGTGGACGAGCAGTCGTATGCCGCTGCGGCAGAAGAATTGGAGCTCCTCGATACAGCGCATGTCGGTTTTTCGCCGGAGTCGGTGCTCGAAGGAAAAACCACACCTGTTTTTTTCGGGAGTGCCGCGAATAACTTTGGCGTTCAGCTTCTACTCGACGGTTTCGTCAAGTATTCCACGGGACCGGGAGAAAGAAAAGCAGGGGAGCGGTCGATCCCCGTTGTCTCGAAAGATTTTTCCGGTTTTATCTTTAAGATCCAGACCAACATGAACCCACTCCACCGGGACCGGATCGCTTTTTTGCGCATTTGTTCCGGGAAATTTACACGGGATATGGATGCTTACCATACGAGAACGGGAAAAAATATCAGGATTGCGGGTTCGCACACCCTCTTGGGACAAAGCCGTGAAACCGTGAATGAAGCGTATCCGGGGGATATCGTCGGATTTGCGGTGAAATCGGATTTTCGTGTCGGAGATACTGTAAGCGAAGATCCCTCGGTCGTGTTCAATGCCATTCCGCGCTTCGCGCCGGAATGTTTTGCCTCGATCCATAATCCCTCGCCGGGGAAGTATAAGCCTTTCCGGAAAGGGCTCGAGCATTTGCTCGCCGAGGACATCGTTCAGGTTTTCAGCTGGATCAAACCGTTTAATCCCAACACCGCGCTTCTGGGCGCCGTGGGTCCTCTTCAATATGAAGTGTTGCAGTACCGGCTCAAAGAAGAATACGGCGCGGAGTCGCAGCTTGAAATGTTGCCCTGGAAGATCCTGAGATGGGCCGAGTCCGCATTGACCGACACGGATCTTGGAGATGTGCTTTCTTATGGAGCTGCCCTGGCCCGGGATGAGCAGGGCCGGCGAGTGCTTCTGTTCTTAAGCGAATGGCTTCTTAGAAATTTCCAGGAGAAGAATCCCCATATCGTTCTTCGCGATTCTCCGGGCTGATAACTTCGAGCCGTTCTTTTTCCGTCGCTTAAGGCTGGAATCCTATCGGGCCTTTGGGTTTTTTCTCTACGGCAAAAAATTTTGTTACAATATGGTAAATCTTTCGGATTTTTTCCTCGTGTTTTTCGACAGTCCTATCGATCCTTTCAAGGCGTAGCGCAAGAGCGCTGTTCGTCATAAGCATTTCCCGAAGCCGTAGAAAGATACGCATGATCTGAATGTTAACCTGAGCTGCTTTCTCGCTGTTCAGGACGCTGGAGAGCATCAAGATGCCATGCTCAGTGAAGGCGAAAGGAGAATGGCGCAGCCCCATTTTATTGCCGGATTTGGAGGTTCCAAATTGGCACCTCCATTTTTGAGTCTCCTCGTGCGAGAGTTCAAATATGAAGTCATCCGGAAACCTGTTGTGGTTTCTTCGGACTTGTCTTTTAAGATGTTTTGTGCTGACCCCGTAAAGCATCGCCAAGTCTCGATCCAACATTACTTTCTTCCCGCGGGTCAGATAGATCCCAGAGGCAATGGCATTCGAGTTAATCGTAATTTTCTTCATGGCAAGAGGCCACCCTATTATTAATTATAAATCAAGTCAAAGTTTACATATAATCATTCACAAAAACTAAGATTTCATAGGGCGGAGGTTGAGGCACCCCGGGCTCCAAGCCGGCGAGGAGCTTGCTTTCTTGAACAAGGGGAACATGACTGCACCCGGGAACTGGGATATTGAGCTGAAGGACAAGTTCATGTCGAATACCTATTACGGCACTGTCCGCTACGATTTCTGATCGCGTTACAGGGAAGGAAATAGGGGAAGGTTTTTGCCGAGGAGTGGCAGGGCGTAATTGGCGAAGGCTGGTGTGATCATTCCCTTTTTCTTATCGAAGAATGCTGCCGGGAGGTCTCGTTCATTGTTCGGGATCTTTTCAAGCGGCACGGGTTTGTAACGGATAGCGTATTTTTCTTCCGGCTTTCTTTCAAACCCCACCATGACCTGGGTCATACCCTGGAGTGCCCATTTCACCGCGTGAATACCCGCCTGATAGGCTTCTTTTTGATCAACCTCTGAGATATAGGCCATCGACATTCGCTGGATCGTGCCGGGCTTGTCAAAACGAGCGCGAACCTTCAATCTTTTCTCAAGAATGCTTGCCAGTCGCGCCGATGCGCCTTCCACATAATGATGGCCGAACGGGTCCGCGGTGACGCCCTCGGTTTTTCGGCCGATGCGGTTCCCGCCGTAATCGCGGATCGTTTCAGAAATCACGATAATGCAGTAGCCGATCGATTGCAGGATAGCTTCTGTTTTTTTGACGAAGGCGGTTTCATCGAACGGGACCTCTGGGATGAGAAGAATGTGAGGCGCGTCAGCGGGCGATTTTTTGAGAAGCGCCGAGGCCGCGACGATCCAGCCGGAATTTCTCCCCATAAGTTCGATGATCTTTACAGGATCGACATTCTTCATGGCTTTGGTGTCGAGAGCTGCTTCCTGCGTCGTGATAGCCGCGAAGCGCGCGACGGAGCCGTAGCCGGGGCAATGGTCGGTTTCCATCAGATCGTTATCGATGGTCTTCGGGATATGAATGACCCGGATATCGTAATGATCTTTTTCCGCGGCTTTTGCGATCTGGAGGCTGGTGTTGGCCGTGTCATTTCCTCCGATCAGGAATACGTAGCGGATATTGTGTTTCCGGAGGCTCGCGACGATCTTGTGATCATCTCCTGGCTTGAGTTTATAGCGGGAGGAGCCGAGCGCGGCTGAAGGGGAGTTCGCGATATTCAGCATGAGTTTGGAAGATTTTGCCTTGAGGTCTATAAAAGAGCCATTGAGGATGCCTTCAATCCCATGACGCGAACCCAGAATGCCTGTGATGTTCCGGGAGGCGCGTGCGGCCGCGACAACGCCGGCGAGGCTTTGATTGATGACCGCCGTGCATCCGCCGGATTGCGCAACCATGGCCCTGCCTTTAAGGGATGAATTCTTCTTCATATTTCGCTATCCTGATTATTATTTTCTTTTTCCTGACGGTAATCAGGATTGCCCCAATTTCGACTTCGTTGAAATTGATAAGAATTGGGACTAGTATAGCCCTAAGCAGAATTGAAGACTAGTTGAAACTCCTGAGGATAAATAATGAAACCCCTTGTGATTCAAAAAGCAAATGCCCGGATCTGGCGCGCGAAGCTTGTGCGACCGTTCAGCACGGCTAAAGGCCAGCATGACCTGATCGAGAACGTGCTTTTTTCTCTCGAACTGTCCGACGGCATTCGAGGATTCGGCGAAGCGCCGGTCGCGACGCATATTACGGGCGAGACTGTTCAGGAGACGCTTAGGAATCTAAAAGAAGCTGCCCGATCGGTTGTCGGCCGCGGGCTTCGGGAATTTCCAGAGATGGCGGAGGAATTCAAAGGTAAATTCGCAGATAATAAGTGCGCCTTGGCGGCGCTCGAAATGGCGCTTCTGGATGCGGCGACACGTGAAAGAAAGATCCCTCTTTGGAGGGCCTTCGGGACCCGCCTGAGAAAGCTTCAGACGGACATGACCGTGGTGCTGGGAGATGTTCGTGAAGCCGAGACCGCAGCGCGAGAGATCCTTACGCGAGGCATTCGTTCTTTTAAGGTGAAGATCGGCCGGGACTTTGACCGGGACCTCAAACGCGTCGCGGTTGTGGCTCGGATCGTTGGAAAATGTCCGATCTATCTTGACGCGAATCAGGGATTTACCGCCGCTCAGACGCTCAAATTTCTAAAAGAATTGGCATGGCTCAAAATTATGCCCGCGCTGGTCGAGCAACCGGTCCCGAAAGAGGATTGGGAAGGGCTTGCGAAAGTGACGCGCGAAGCTAAAGTGCTTGTTTGCGCGGATGAAAGTGTCTCCTCCTTTCAGGATGCCAAAAGGGTCATCAAGGAAAAATCCGCCGGTGCGATCAATATAAAATTTACGAAGACAGGCATCCTGGAGGCGTATGCGATCGCGTGCTTGGCGAAGAGACATAGTATCAAGCTCATGATCGGGACGATGATGGAAACGCCCTTGGCGGTGACGGCGGCGGCTCACTTTGCGGCAGGACTTGGAGGCTTTGATTTTATTGACCTGGATGCACCCTTTTTTATGGCGGAGGACGTGACGCGAGGTAACTTTGTGACGCGTTCGGGCATTTATGATCTCCGAAAAATAAAAAAAGGGATCGGTGTCGTGCCGCTTCTTTCATGATCCAGAATTCGCTCGGGATCATTTGCGTCCTGGTTCTGATCGAAGCCTTGATCCTTTTCTTTTCCGAAAGCACCAAGACGAAGAAATTCTTCCAATTCCCACCGGCGCTTTTCTGGATCTATTTTCTCCCCATGATCGTTTCCGGTCTTGGAGTTATCCCTCAGCAGCATGCCATCTATCCGAAGATCACGAGCCTGGTTCTTCCCGCGGGGTTGATCCTTCTTCTGATCGTAACGGATATCAAAGCTATCCTGAAACTCGGCCGCCCCGCGCTTCTCATGATGTTTACCGGAAGTGCCGGGATCATGCTGGGAGCACCGCTGGTGGTGATGCTTTTTAAACCATGGCTTCCCGCGGACGCATGGTCGGGTTTTGGAGCGCTTTCCGCTTCCTGGATCGGCGGGAGCGCCAATATGATCGCAGTGAAGGAGGCGATCCATACCCCGGATGCGGTCTTTTTCCCCATGATCGTGGTGGATACGGTCGTGGCATATTCCTGGATGGGGCTTTTGATCCTGCTCGAGGGTTTTCAAAAAACTTATGATAAGTGGAATCGTTCCGATCTTCGTGTCGTGGAAGAGCTCGCCCGGAAAACCGCTTCGGCGGATGCCCGCGCAAAAAAATTCAATTTTCAGTATCTGCCGCTCATTCTTGGGGTGGCGTTTGGCGGCGCATGGCTTTCGAATGGGCTGGCAGGCATCGTTGGGAATGGGTCTTTTGCCTGGACGATCATCGTCGCCTCGACCTTTGGCATTCTGCTCTCATTGACACGCTTGCGGCAACTCGAGTTCCATGGGGCTTCGCGGATGGGATATCTTTTCCTGTTCCTCGTGCTGACATCGATCGGTGCGAGGGCAAGTCTTGCGGGGATCTTTTCGGCGCCGGTTTTGATCGTGGCCGGCGTGGTTCTGGTCCTGATTCACGCGGTATTTCTTTTGACTGTCTCCCGCGTTGCGCGCATCCCGCTTTGTCTTGTCGCGACCGCGAGCCAGGCGAATATCGGTGGCCCGGCCTCGGCGCCGATCGTTGCCGCGGCCTATGTCCCTGCGTTAGCGCCGGTGGGCCTGCTCTTGGGGATACTGGGGAATGTGATGGGGACGTATCTGGGGCTTCTGACGAGCTGCTTGTGCCGATGGGCGTGGTCGTAAGAAGGTTTTGAGAAGAAGCGTCTTAAAAATAAGCCGAGAACAAAGCCTCGAGTTCTTTCAGCTGATCGAAGGATAAGGCCATCCCGGTGAATTGCGCGTAGCAATTCAAACTGCAGATGGCGTTGAGAGTTGCATCCTGAATTTTAGTACTCGATAAGCGTTTATGAAAAGCCTGGTTTACGA
Organism: Candidatus Omnitrophota bacterium; assembly: GCA_037139435.1. Taxonomy (GTDB): domain Bacteria; phylum Omnitrophota; class Omnitrophia; order Omnitrophales; family Aquincolibacteriaceae; genus Aquincolibacterium. The sequence continues at coordinate 7,921 of JBAXGK010000004.1, forward strand.
TCTCCACTTCCTTGTAGATCTGCTCCAAATCCTTCAATTCCCAATCGGGCTTCCCCCCGCGTCGCTGGATAAAAAATTGCGCCATAACATACATGGAGATTGCACGATAAGCGGTTTCTTTGGTTGTGGCGAACGGGAGATGAGTGAAAACGAGCGGGCGAAGTTTGTCGAGGACCGGGCAGCCGCTGGTGGCCATATAAATTCCGAAAAGGGAGCGCAGGGCGCTTTGAAGTGGAACGGTCTTTTGATAATCGCGCGGCTCTGTCCGGATGGTGACGCTCACTTCATGGTAGGAAATATCGCACGAAAAAGCTTCGATGACCGGGAAGAGATTTTGGGCGACCGGGCAAAAGGGATGCTCTTTAATAGTCAGAGGACAATTGGGACATTGACAGCAGTCCAGCCTTGTCCAGGCAGGAAGTTCTTTTCCTGATGGAGCCATAAGTCCAAGGGTGTGAGGGTCGAGACGGATGGAAAAAGTCTTTTTGCGTTTGTCCGGAAAAACAAATTCATATTCAAACCCGAGGGGCGTCTGCGGCATAGATCTCCTTCGTTACGCTGGGCATCATAGCATTTCAGGATTGAGTTGAATAGCCTGAGGAGGCCCTGGCCCGGTCCCATGGATTTTCTTGAGATCTATCGAGAGCTTATGAAAAGCGGGTTGTGTAATTCTAGCGCAACGCACAACGCGCAAAGCGCAACGTCAAAGCATTTCGTTGTGCGTTGAGCTTTGCCCGTTGCGCAAAAAAGTAGAATTGCTGATTTTCTTTGATAGAATACCGGCCTGTGAAACATAAAACCTCTGCGATCAAAGCCGTGATCTTCGATCTCGGCAATGTGCTGGTCAATTACGATGTCAAGAAAGCCGCAAAACGCTTTTCGGCTGTGTCAGGTCTTTCTACGCAAGAGATCTGGAAGCGTTTCTTTCTTTCCAGGTTTGAGCAGGCCTACACGCGGGGGCAGATCTCGACCCGCGAATTCCACCGGATTGCTTGCAAGACCCTCGACATTTCCATGCCTCTGGCGACCTTTAGCCATTACTGGAACGACATTTTTTGGGAAAACCCGGGAATGGAACGTCTGCTTGTCAGGATTAAAAAACACTACCCCCTTTACCTCATCTCCAACACGAACAAGCTTCATTACACACACCTCCGAAAGCACTTCAAACTACTTCGTCATTTTAAACAAAGATTCCCTTCCCATGAGGTCGGTGCGCGTAAACCCGATCTCAAAATCTACCGCCGGGTCCTCAAAAAGATCGGGCTAAGGCCAGAAGAGACCGTCTTTATCGATGACATGAAGAGTTTTATCAAAGGTGCTCGCAAGACCGGTATGCACGCGATTCATTTCAAAGGCCGCCCCGCTCTCCTCAAATCTCTTCGCCAACTCGGCATTCGCTTCTGATTCCCCTTAGTCTCCTCGCCTGGATTTGTTCGTCGTCTGCCAACAAAGATTTGTTGCCCAAGAGCCATGCTCGGGATTTCGATATATAATTCGCTAATCTCATTCTCCACGGTAGCCGATGACTTCAAGCCCTGGTTCTTAACGGGGAGCTACATGAAAGATCGAACGATATTCTTTGGGGAGGTGCTATGTATGCAAAACTGTTTGAGGTGAAAGAGACCGGCGGTAAAGGAAAAGGCTTGTTCGCGAAGCAATTCATTCCGAAAGGGACGATCCCCGGGTTTGAATGCGACAAGTGCGAGATCCTTTTGGGGATTGATCCTTCCAAAATGTCCGAAAAAGAAAAGGACGAGTTGTTCCTCCGAGCCTATCGCAAACAAGACGGTTCTTTCGTGGCGCCGTGTGACGACAGCCGGTATATGAATCATTCCTGTGATGCGAATATTCTGGATTCCGGTCGAGGTTTTGATCTTGTGGTGAGGGACATTCAAAAGGGGGAAGAGGCGAGCTTCGATTACAGAGGCTTCTACGACGATCTGAACATGCCTTGCCAGTGCGGATCCAAGAACTGCTGCAAGATTGTTACCTGCGCGCAACCCATCCCCGAGGATCTCGCGCGTTTTTGGGCGAAGAGAGCCACTGCGGCGTTGAATCGGGTCCATGAAGTTCCGCAACCGCTCAAAGAAGAGCTGAAACAAAAATCGATCTTCTTGCCTCTCGCCAAGGTGTAAGCCTTAACATATAAACCGGTGGCAGCCCCTTTTAAAACTTTGCTCTGTATCCCGCATGCTTTTTCCGGAGATGTTCCGTTGATAAGGGACGTGAGGGAGGAGCCGTAGCTATTGATTTCCGAGCTTTGTATGATATAACTTTCCGCAGAAAGTCGAGGGTGGGACAGCTTCAGAATCTGACGGGTCAAGCCGTAAAAAAACGGTTTCGGGTGAATCGAAAAGGAGAAAATATGAATATGGTGAAAAGCATCGGATTGGGATTTTTGGTGGCGGGGCTCATCGCGGTATCGCCCGAATTATCGTTGGCTCGCAATGCGCATTCACGGGAAGAGTTGAAGATTTTAAACGATTCTGCGGCGGCTCTTAAAAAAATCAATCCGGCTCTTACGGAAAAAATGGTTAAGTATGCGGCAGAAGAGGAGAAGGAATCCAAAGGGATCGCGAATGTGAATGATGATAGCGTGGAGAATGAAAAGGCCGGCGTTGCGTTTTTAAGGAACGTCGCCAAGGTCCTCAAAGTCTCGGATCCGGAATTGTCGAATGGCCTGACGCGTTACGCCGAAAAAGAGGATGAAGAAATAGCGGAAATGAAATAGCTGGGAATGGCGAAATTCGGATACCAAAAGGAAACATAACAGATTGACGAAGGCATGGGCCGAAGGCTCCATGAATAAACGCCTCGCCCCCGCCATCGTCCGGCTGAACGCCTGTGTTGAATCGCCCTCGACGCATTGCCATTTGATTCAAAGACTAGACCTTGAGTTGGGAAGCCTTCATGGAAACGGACGGCCTTAATGAATGATTTATTCGGAAATGATGTGTTCAGACGCGGGATAGAAATATTAATGCACGCTGCTTTTCCTGCGGTTGTGTTTGTGATCAGCTCAAAAGTCACGTTCAAGGACATCCTGCGAGAGTTCCAAAGGCCGTGGTTACTGCTCAGGACTTTTGGCGTAGCCTGCCTTGCCGTGCCGCTTATGACCGCCGGGGTCGTGAAGATCCTCCATGCGCCGTTGCTACTGGGAGGCATCATGCTGATCGCGTCGGTGGCGCCAGCTGACCCGTTCGATCTCCTGGAGGCCAAAGGCAAAAAGGGAAGCCTTGCCCTGGCTTCCTCCGACATGGTGCTTTTGTGTCTGCTGTTGCCGTTGACCGCCCCTTTCTGGCTGTGGGTCTTCAGCCAATGGTTCCCTCTCCACTTGTCTGTTTCACCGGCGCGCCTTTTTGCGACGATTGCACCCATCACGGCCCTTCCCCTGCTCGCAGGCATAGCCTTTCATACGTGGTGGCCGTCCTTTTCAAAGATCTTACAGCGCTTCCTGGAATGGTTTTTCCGGATCGCCATCCTCCTCCTTACGCTGGTTTTTATCTGGCCTGCTTTAGAGGCCATGGCAAGATTCAATCTCGCATCCGTGGCTTCCATTATCCTCGTGGTCACGTTGTCGATTTTTTCGGGCTATTACGCGGGCGGATCGAACCGGAAGGATCGTATCAGCCTTGCCTTGACCGCTTCACTGGGCAACCTGGCGGCTGTGACGGTGATCGCGCATCTGTGTTATCCCAAGGTCCGCGTGTGGGGGACAGTTTTAGCCTGGGTTCTTCTGAGATGGCTGATTATCATGCTTTGGTATCTTTTTTTGAGGGCGCGTCTGTCTCGTCGGGGCGAAGTTTTGTAATTTCTGTTCCAAACTATCCGTTATGCTTTTTGGCGTCAGGCAAGTTAGACAGGGATAGCACACGCAAAAATGAGCGCCGTTAAAAGGAATGGCCCCTCAAAGGCCCTCTTCAATATTGCTTTTAAAATCCGGGGCCTACCAGATAATATGAATAGCGGTCGCCATGCAGAACAGCATCTCGAGGATAAGCCGGGTCTGTTGCGTCGCAATAAAAGGAATCTTTAAATCAAAGAAGCACAGAAGGACAATCGCCGTATAATCTTGGCTTGGGCGGATCATGGATTAAAGGCCGTAGGGGTTGACTCTGACGGCCTTTAAGATGAGAAGGATCCAATAGTTGTCAGGTCGAAATCAAAATAATCTTCTGAAAACCAACCGAAAGTAAAATTAATGAGAAAGATTGTCTTCGTGCTTTTAATAACCCTGGCGGCTTCGGGCTTGAACTCAGGTTGTGCCTCTTTAAAAAGAGGGAACGGTGTTCCCGTGTCTCTGATCCCACAAGCTGAAATTCCGGGGATGCCGGGGATCCGATACCGAGCCGCAAACATGAACGATCTGGCGGTCGACTCTCTTGAGATGACGAAACGCCAGAGAGCCTACCGGCAGGAACAAGGGCTTTCCGAGGAACTTCCTCCGGCCCATTTCCTTGCGGTCTCAGGAGGTGGGGACGATGGTGCGTTCGGTGCCGGGCTTCTAATCGGATGGACGAAAAAGGGGGACCGTCCGGAATTTGATATTGTGACGGGTGTCAGCACGGGCGCTTTGATCGCGCCGTTCGCTTTTTTGGGCCCCAAGTATGACGAGCAGCTGAGGGATGTTTACACCAAGATCAGCACCAAGGATGTTCTGAAGGAGCGAGGCATTATGGCGGCAGTTTTCAGCGACGCCATGGCCGACAACAAACCTCTTTGGGGCCTGGTGGGACGGCATATGAACGCTAAAATGCTCGTGGACATCGCGGCGGAGTATAAAAAAGGACGAGTGCTCCTCGTGGGAACGACAGACCTGGACGCGCGGCAGGGTGTGATCTGGAACATGACCAAGATCGCCGCCAGCCACGACCCGAAAGCCCTTGAACTTTTTCGCAAGATCATGCTCGCTTCGGCCGCTATCCCAGGAGCTTTTCCGCCTATGATGATCGATGTTGAGGCGAATGGCCGGAAGTATCAGGAGATGCACGTGGACGGCGGGGCAACAGCTCAGGTGTTCGTTTATCCTCCGGGGATCAACGTTCGGGAATTAGAGAAAAAGGCGGGGACGACGAATCGGAAACGCCTGCTTTATGTTATCCGCAATAGCCGGATCGATGCGGACTGGGCCCAAGTGGAGCGCCGGACGTTGAAGGTCTTGGGGCGCGCGGTGTCTTCGCTGATCCAGGCGCAGGGGAGGGGCGATCTTTATTCGATCTATGTTCTCACGGAACGCGATGGGATCGACTACAATCTCGCGTTCATCCCGAAGGATTTCAATGCGCCGCATCCGGAAGAATTTGACCGGGCCTACATGAACACGCTTTTCAACCGCGGCTACGCCATGGCAGAAAAAGGCTATGAATGGCAGAAGTATCCCCCCGGGTTCGAGGAATAGGGGCCGGCTGAAGTTTCGATCCTAAGGATTTCTTGAGGCATAGGGTAACAACAGGCAATAATCGAAATATCATCCGGAGAGAACACCGGTTGATTCTGGAGCGGCGCAACACAAAATAATCAAGGAGGCTTTACATGGCAACTCTGATGGGAATCGCGTTAATTATTCTAGGGCTCTGCGTTCTGGTTGCGCCTGTTCTTGCCGGCGCGGTCACCGTCATGCTCGTCGGCGGCTTTATGGCCATCGCAGGTCTCGTCGAGTGCGTCCACTCGTTCCGGACAACGGGATCGCTTTCACGCGTCATTTGGCTCCTGGTTGGGATCTTCACCACGCTTTGCGGTGTGCTTGTAACGGTTCATCCCATTCTCGGGCTCAGTTTCCTGACGATGCTTCTCGTTATTTATTTCCTCACGGATGGGCTGGTGAAGCTCTTCGCCGCTTTCAACATCTCCATTTATCGAGGCTGGTTTATTTGCAACGGTTTGTTTTCGTTCCTTCTGGCGTATCTCATAGGGGCGAATTGGCCGCTTTCAGGCGGATGGGCCATCGGCGTTTTGATGGGTCTCAACTTCATTTTTACAGGCGTGATGGCTCTAGCGATCAGGAAAGAGCAGCCAACGACATAGCCCTTTGCTCCCGATGGAACAAATAACGGCCGCATGCTTTTGAAGGAGGCCCGTTAAAGGGGGAAGGTTACTCGCTGATTTTTCTATGCTGGTGCACGGCGAAGAGGCGTCCGACGAAGATCGCAAGATAAAGGGAGCCGGTGCAGGCTTCGAGACTGCAGAGTCTTTTGGCGATCGCTGAGACAGGATAAATGTCGCCGTAGCCACAGGTGGTCAGGGTGATGAAGCTTAAATAGAGAAGGTTTTCCACCGACGGGATCGGGTTCGCTCCCAAGGGGTTTGGGAGGCCCTTGGGGATAATGGAGAAATGGCTGACCGACGGGTCCAGATTGCAGACCCCATAAAAAATCGAAGCGAAACATCCTGCCAGGATCATGAATCCCAAAATGGCCCCCCAGACACCATCCTCGACGTTCCGCTTAAAATCCGCGGTGTACCAGATAATGTTGATGGCGGCCGCCATGCAGAAAAGCATTTCAAGGATCAGGCGGATATGTTGCGTTGAAATGAAAGGAAGTTTTAAATCAATGAAGCGCAGAAGGACGGTCGCGACCGCCGCCGTAAAATAAATAAAGAAAACTTTTTTTGATGTATTGATATGGTAAAGGGCCATGAGCAAAATAAAAAAATAACCATAGACCCAGTAAAACTGTACCGCCAGCGGAAGGAAAGGCTCGGTGATGAGCCAGAAGAGAAGCGCAAAGAGCGGCGGGATGAATTTGTTTAGGGCAACCGGACCTGCAAGTTTCATAAAAAACCTCCTGAGTTTCATGCGGAATATATCACAAAACTCCCGCCAAAGTAACGCTTCCTATAAAGAACTGGAAAAAAGCGCAAACGCGGCGTGGCGCTAGTCGGCGCACAGGTCTATACTGTTCCCTCAACCCAAGGAGACCCACCATGAAAAGAGCCCTCTCGCTTTTAGTTTGTTTTGCCCTGTTGTTCAACCTTACGGGTTGCTCCGCTTTTCGCTCCTCAACCCAAACCATGACCGTGACCACCGACCAGCCAGACACCGAGATTTATATCAATGGAGCCTTGGTGGGGAGAGGCACCGCTTCCGCCGAAGTGAAAAGAGATGAAAATGTCCAGCTCATGGCGAAGAAAGAAGGCTATGTGACCATCCAAAGGTCGATTGGGAATAACCTCAACACGACCGGCGTTTTGGATATCGTGGGTGGCGTCCTTTTGCTCATCCCGCTCTTTGGTCTGCTTGCTTCGGGCTCCCACAGCCTAGAGCAAACCAATGTTAATGTGATGATGATCAAGGCTTAAGCTTGAACCTCTCCCACCGGACGGCGTCCGGTGGGGAAGAGGCTGAAAGTTGAAAGCAAGAAGGAAAAAAGGAAAGATGAGGCACCATGAGTCCTGAGAGTGACCAGCCAAGCGACGCGGGCGAACTGCGCCGGCGGGCGGAGGAGATCTTCCGTGGGAAAACTGCCCCTTTGCCAGAGAACCTGAAGGATCTGTCTCCTAAAGAAACGCGACGGGTGCTTCATGAACTGCGGGTGCATCAGATCGAGCTTGAGATGCAGAACGAGGAGCTGCGCGAGTCGTATGCGGAACGGGACGCTTCGCGGGCGCGCTTCTTCGATTTTTACGATTTGGCGCCGGTGGGCTATTTCACCGTGAGTGAGCAGGGGCTGATTCTGGAAGCCAACTTTACCGCCTGCGCTTTTCTGGACGTTGTTCGAGGCGCAATGGTCGCGCGGTCGATCTCCCATTTCATATTGAAAGACGATCAGGACATCTACTACCTGTACAACCAACAGCTTTTTGAAACCCATTCGGCGAGCTCAGGGCTAGCGGGCGGGCCGCAGGCGTGCGAACTCCGGATGGTGAAGTCTGACAGAACAGTCTTTTGGGTGCATCTGGAAGCGATCATCGTGGACGCCGCCGACGGCGCTCCCGTATGCCGCGTCGTGATGAATGACATCACCGGGCGCAAGAAGGTGGAGGAGCGCCTCCGGGAGAATGAGGAGCGTTTGCGCGTTATCTTCGAGGCTTCCCCGGACGCCTATCTCATCATGGAGGTCAATGACCGCGGGAGGATCAGCGACTGTAACGCGGCCGCCGAGGCCATGTTGAGAGGGCCCAAGTCCCAGATCCTTGGCAAGACGCCCGATGAAGTCTCGCCCGAGCATCAACCGGACGGCCAGTTGTCCTCAGAGGCTGCCGAGGCCCGGATCAGATACTGCAGGATCCACGGAAAACATGATTTTGAATGGGTGCACCGACGCATGGATGGGGAGGATTTTTGGGCCCATGTGACCCTTTCGGTCATTACCCTCGAAGGCAGGCAGGTCCTTCTGGCCTGCTTGCGCGACATCACCAATCGCAAGAGAGTGGAAGAGGCTCTGGTTTTCTCCAAGAAAAAACTCGAATTGGCGTTGAAGTCATCCCAAATGGGGGTGTGGCAATTTAATATCGTAGAAAGCAAGCGTACTTTTGACAATCAGGTATGCCAGCTTCTCGGAATCGATCCGGCGACATTTCGCGGAACGACAGAGGAGTTTTTTGCTTTGGTGCATCCCGACGACCGTGAAAGGATCAAGGAAGCTTTGAAAAAAACCATGGAGCATAATGTTCCATACGCACCCGAGTATCGCGCTGTCTGGCCCGATGGGAGCATTCACGACATCTGTGGGCGAGGTGAATTGATCCGTGATGATAAAGGGAATCCTAGCCTAATCAACGGCATCCTCTGGGATGTCACCGAGCGCAAGCAGATGTCGGAAGCGTTGCGCGAGGCGACCGATCGTTTGTCTCTGGCGGTGCGGGCGGGCGGCGTGGGGCTATGGGACTACGATGTCGTCCAGAATAAACTGGTCTGGGATGACCAGATGTATCTTCTCTATGGGATTAAAAAAGATAAGTTTGGCGGAGCTTACGAGGCATGGCAGACGGGGGTTCACCCGGAAGACCGGCAGCGGAGTGATGAGGAACTTCAAAAGGCGCTTCGCGGCGAAAAGGACTTTGACATCGAGTTCCGAGTTCTCTGGCCGGACGCAACCATCCGCAGCCTCCGCGCCTTTGCTCTTGTGCAGCGAGATGCCTTTGGCAAACCCACGCATATGATCGGTACCAATTGGGATATCACAGCCCAGAAGCAGTTGGCGGAGGATCTGAAGAGGGAATCGTTGGAAGTGGAAAAGCAGGCCTGGGGGATTCAGAAGGCGAATGACGGGATCAAAACGCTTTATCATGAGCTGGAGAAGAAGAACCAAGAGCTCGCGAAAATGGACCGGCTCAAAAACAATTTTGTCTCGCTGGTCTCGCACGAGCTTCGGAATCCTCTTGGCGTGGTGCGGGAAGCGGTGGTGCTCATCCTGGATGGCCTGGCGAGTCCGGTCGTAGAAGCTCAGCGGCCTTACTTGGCCATGATCAAAAAGACCTCCGAACGGTTGATTCGTGTCACCACAGATCTTTTAGATCTCGCCAAGATTGAGGCTGGCAAAATCGTGTTGAATTTCGAAAACATAGATTTTTTGTTCTTGGTGAAGCAGTCGTTCGAAGGGACCGTGCGCCGTGCCCATAATAAGGGACTGACAACCTTGGAGGATTTTCCTTCCGAAGAAAGGCTCGAGATCTCCGGCGACTTTGACAAGCTTTTGCAGGTGATGGTTAATTTGTTGAACAACGCATTTAAATTTACAGAAAAAGGCGGTATCACGGTCGAGGTGAGAGATCTTGGCGAAGAAGTCCGGTGTGCCGTCATAGATACCGGGCAAGGTGTTTCCAAAGAGGATCTTTCTGATTTGTTCAACAAATTCGAGCAGTTTGGCAAGCCCTCCGTGTCAGAGGAAAAAGGGTCGGGGCTCGGCCTAGTGATTTCTCAAAGTATTATCGAGGGTCATGGGGGGCGTATGGGATTCGAAAGCGAACTCGGTAAGGGCTCCACCGTTTTCTTCACCCTGCCCAAGAAGCAGAAGCAAAAGCTCGGGGCGATACTTCTGGACAAAAAGGTCCTGCCGCCTGAATAGCTGGCCGAGGCTCTCCGAGAGAAGCGAACCGGACGCCGTCCGGTGGGAGAGGTTAACGCCCCGACACACCCCTGCCTCCCAAGGCTTAAATTTCCATTCATGAGCGGTAACCTTGACGGCCCCAATCTCCGCCCAAGTCTTTATTTTTATTACATGAAAGGCGACTTGGGCGGCACTGATTACCTTTGTTTTTTAATTAAGGAGAATCAGGTGCAGCTGCGTTTCGATCGCTTGGTATTTGGACCGCGATACGCTCACTTTGAATCTGTTCACATCCCGCTAAGTCGCTTATCGTGCGAGAAATTTTAAGGATCTTTCAATAAGCCTCAATCTCGGAGAATGCAAAATAATCAACAAAATATTGCTCATTACTTAATATTATGCTATCCTGCTCCTATGGATATCGAAAAACTCAACACCCAGAAAATAGCTGGATCCATTTTTTTGATTCGCGGCCAAAAGGTCATGATAGATAGTGACCTGGCAGCCTTGTATGGGGTTGAGACTAAGTACCTAAAAAGACAGGTCAACCGTAACCGTGAGCGGTTTCCACAGGATTTCTTATATCGTCTAAACAAAAAAGAAGCGATGATTCTAAGGTGCCAAATTGGCACCTTAGACAGTCCCGGACGCGGCCAATATAGCAAGTATCTGCCATATGTGTTTACGGAGCACGGAATCTTGATGCTCTCAAGCGTTCTGAATAGCCCACGAGCGGTTCAGGTTAACATTGCGATCATGCGGACCTTCGTGAAGTTGCGTGAAATTCTTTCGACCAATAAGGCTCTGGCGCAGAAGTTTTTGGAATTAGAACGTAAAATCGGGGATCACGATGCTGCGATCCTGGACATTGTGGCGGCAATCCGGAAAATGATGGCGCAAGCTAGTTCCGAAAATATTTCTGTGAGACCAAAAGGTCCAATCGGTTTCCAGCCATGAAGCGCAGAAGTAAAAACGTAAAGAGTAAGGACCTTAATCGGATTTATCTGAAATGAGATGATCCGATGGGGAATCTTCTTAAGACGACAGTTCTTTTGTTAATTCTGACGGTTGGGGTGGTTTTTTGTGGGCTTGCGCTGGGTGGAGAGCGCGGCATGATGGTTGCGTTCACGCTCGCGTGCTTCATGAATTGTGGCGCGTATTGGTTAAGTGACAAGATCGTGCTTACGATGTGCCGGGCCCAACCCCTGGCCGAGGCGGAAGCCCCCGAGGTGTTTGAGATCGTGAGAGCACTTTCAGCGAAAGCTGGTATTCCCATGCCTCGGCTTTTTGTGCTCCCTTCAGCTTCGGCGAATGCTTTTTCCACAGGCCGTGATCCCAAGCATGCGGCGATCGCAATCACGCACGGCATCGTTGGACTTCTCAATAGAGAGGAGCTTTCCGGCGTGTTCGGGCACGAGCTGTCGCATATTCTCAATCGAGAGATTCTGTTCTCCTCGATCGTCGCGACGCTGGCCGGAGCGCTGAGCCTGATCGCCTCGATGTTCCAGTGGTCGTTTTTCTGGGGCGGGGAGCGTGATGAACGTGACAGCACTCATCCGTTGGCTTGGATCCTGGCAGCGATCTTGATGCCGCTTGTTGCGCTACTGATTCAACTCGCGATCTTCAGATCCAGGGAATACGAAGCCGATCGGCGTGGTGCCGAGCTCTGTGAAGAACCTCTTTATCTCGCGAGTGCTCTTCGAAAGATCGACATAACTTCGAAGCGACTTCCGCTTCGCGATGCGGCGCCCGGAACGGCTCATCTTTTCATCGCCCATCCGCTTTCAGGCAAGGGGTGGTCCAAACTTTTCAACACGCATCCGTCTATAGAGGAACGTATTGCACGCCTTGAAAAACAGACAGTTTCACTTCAATACGGAAAATCTTGAGGCGAGATGACCGCGTAGGCCGTGAGTCCCGTGGGACGGACTACTGTTTTTGATTGAGGGCCTTGGTATAAGCTGCTTTTACGCTATGGATCGTTGCGTCATAGCTTGTAGTGTCGATGCCTTGTGCGCTCAATTGCTTTTTTGTTTCTTGATCGACGGGGAGTGTTGTGGCCTGGTTTTTTTGCATGAGGTAGTAAAGAAAGCAAAGGAGTACCAAGCCAAGTATAAGTCCGATAAATCCAAAGCCTTTGATGGGCCGATCGCTCCGATTTTCCATGAGGTTCATTCCTCCCTTTACTTTTGTTTGCCGGAAGCTTGCTGCAGCTGTCGGATAAAAGCCGGGTTGCATTTCAGGCCGAGTTCCTCCGAGCGGCGGGCATCTTTCCAGCTAGCGTCATAATTTTTTTCAAAAAGGTAAACGACGGCCCTGTTTTTATAGGCAGGTGCATAGCTGGGGTCGGTTTCGATCGCCAGGGTATAGCCGGAGAGGGCCTGCTTCAGATCGTTTTGATTTTGGGACACAAGCCCTTTGTTGTAATAGGCCAGGGCTTTCATCTTCGGGTCTCGAGCAAGCTGAATCACTTTATCAAAGTCTGCAAGGGCTCCTTGGAAAATATTTTGTCTGGCGTAAGCGCCCCCTCGATTATAGTAAGCCTCGACGAGTTCCGGATTTTGTTCGATCGCCAAGGTCCAATTCTTAATGGCGCTCCCAATATCACCCTTGTTTTTAGAGGCATTTCCCTGATTGTAAAAATAATCGGCAGAACCTTTTTTAAAAGCGGTTTCTTCTTTTTTCTGAGAACTTTCGGCCGCTTCGGCATGGGCTGGGAGAAGGGATCCTGTCAGGCATAGCAAGAGGGCTAAAACATAATAGGGGGGAGCTTGACGTGATCTTAAATCGTGATTCATGGACCTGTCCTCCTTTGTTGAATTGAGTTTTAATTCTATTTTAAAGCAAAACGCTCCACAAGAGGTTTTGTTGAAGGGAAGACAAAGCCGGCAACCTTCAGGCTAGGTGTTTAGGGTTAGGTTCCTTTTTTGAGACATTGACGATGAGGGGGGCAGCGGTTAAAATACGGCCTCTTTCAAAACCAACACCCATCAAGGAGAATCACAGAATGGCTTATGTTATTACTGAGAAATGTCACGGCGAACGCTACGGTCTGTGTGCAGCGGTTTGTCCCACCGAAGCGATCTATCCCGGAACGTATCAGGGAAAAGATTTTATGGTGATCGATCCGGCAACTTGCATCTCCTGCGGCGCTTGTGCGGCGGAATGTCCGGTCGGCTCGATCGTTGAGTCCGAGGATATGGACCCAACGTATGCCAAGATCAACGCAGATCTGTCAGTCCAGTTCAAGGCGAACCCCAAAGCGACGCCTCGTTCGAAGGATGAAGCCCCGAAAAAGCCAGGAAACACGCTGAAATAAAGAAGTCATTCGAAGCTCGTCGAAATTTTCCTCAGTTTGCCTGCCCCAAAGCAAGGGCAGGCAAACTTTGTCTTTGACCGATAAGGAACACAAGATGCCATCCGCTTCCGGTTGTAAGGAGCCCGCCATTCTCGAGCAAGTCTTAAGACAATACGCCGCTGATCTTGCCCTTGAGAATTCCGCCGTCCGGGTCGTGACGCGTGGCCTGTCTCTTGTGGGAATAGGCGTCCGTCCTATCCTGGATCACTTCATTTTCCGCACTGTTCACCTGAGAGAAAGAACAAGCGAATTCCTCGAATTGGGATATGAACGAGATCTCGCCGCCAAGGTTCTTGAGCACAAGGGGCATGGGGCGGAGGTTCTTCGGAAGGGGTGTGCTCCGGCGATTCTGGTCGAACATCCTCATGACAAGACTGGGCTGGAGTGGGTCGCGCATTTCGGGGATAAGAAGCCTTATGCCATGGCACTTCGCGTGGATGACATTGAAGAGGCGACCTTCCGTCTGGAGAAGCAGTCTGTCGGTTTTATTCGACCCCCGGCCGGGAAACACGGGGAGACTCTTCGCGAGATCGCCGCGATGCCTGAAGTAAAAGACGGCAAGAACGCACACCATCTTATTTTGGTGGAACGGCACGCGGGTGACGTGCGTTTCTACGCGCCTGATTTTTGGATTCATCCCGTTAAAGATTAGAGGTACCCGGTTTTAATATTTTTGTTTTGGAAGAGAAATAAGAGAAATTTTGAGCTCTGTTCTGAAAGAGGCGGAAGCGCTTCCTATCTTTAACGGGGTACATTCGCAAAAAGGAATCTTATGATCATCGGGCTCACGGGCAAGAACGGATCGGGAAAAGGGGAGGCGGCAAATTTTCTGAAAGAACGGGGCTTCCATTACTACTCGCTTTCGGACGCGCTCCGGGAGGAGGCCAAGAAACGCGGTCAGGAGATCTCGCGGGATGTCTTGGTTGCGCTCGGGAATGAGCTGCGCGAAAAAGAAGGCCCCGGCTGTCTTGCCGAGCGGATCTTTGCGAAGCTCGATCCTGAGAAAAATTATGTGATCGATTCCATTCGTCATCCCTCCGAGATCCAGGCCTTTCGTCGGCGCAATGATTTCACACTTGTTCGCATTCATGCTCCGGAACGGCTCCGTTTCGAACGTCTCAAACAGCGCGGCCGGGAGAATGACC
>JBAXGK010000005.1:0-21181 GCA_037139435.1 Candidatus Omnitrophota bacterium
CCGTCACGATCGTGGATCAAACCGGGACCGGGGATACAGATCAGACTCTCACAGACTTCTCGAATCTGGTAGGCGGCGCTACTCCGATTCCGGAGACAGAACCTTTTGTGCTGCCGCCTCAGATCGTGACCCCGCCTGTTTCCGACGAGCAGACTTCGGAGCCGCAGCTTGACCCCGAGACTTTCGATGTTTCTGGGGATGATGCGGATTTTGATATGGCGGACACTTCTGACGAGATGGACATTTCTTTTGACGAACCACCGACGCCAGGTCGCGAGCCTGTTCCTGTGGCGGAAGATAAGAAGTCTTCTTCCGAGACGGCAGAGGCAAAGTCTTCCTCCGAAGGTGAGAGTGCCAAGGAAGAGTCCACGGGAGATGCTTCCGGAAAAGATGACGGGAAGGGTGTTAATTGGCGTGATGTTCCCATCGGGAATTTCTTCGGGAACGAAGACACAAAAAAATTCATGACGGATGTGCGTGTGATCGAAGGGACGGTTTATGTGATCGACGGTGCGAATGTGATGAATCTTCTTGGGATGGGAGACTCGATGCGGGTGTTTTATAAGAGAAAAAAGACCACAGACCGCAGACGACAGACGGCAGCAAAAGATGAAAATCAAAAGACCGCAGACGGCAGACAACAGACGACAGACCATGGGCCAAGGAACACAGATCGCAGCCAACAGATGACAGCTCTAGCTAAGGCAATAGCTGCAGTTTCGAGTCCCGAGTCCCGAGTCCCGAGTCCCGATGATGAGGCGACACCGGCGCCGGAGGCTCGAACACTCAAGACCGCAACTCCCGTCGTGATGCAGCAGACGTCGGATGGAACACGTTATGGGACCTTAAAGAATCCCGGGAAGAATGTTTTCGTGAGAAGTCCCGGCGGGGACTGGAAATCCGCCCAGGACGGGATGGTGATCTTGCCGGGGGATGAAGTGAAGACGGCTGAGAGAAACTCCGTCGAAGTCTTGATCGATGGCGGAAAGATCGGCCACGTAGAGATCAAGGAAGGCAGTTTATTCCGCATCCAAACGGCGGAGACCGATGCTGCGACGGGTGATATGAACACTTTACTCGACCTCGCCATCGGAAAGATCCTTGTGAAGGTGGAAGCTTTGAAAAGAAATTCCAAGTTCGAAGTCCGCACGCCGACCGCGCTTACCGGTGTCCGTGGCACGTTTTTCGAAGTGACGGTGAAGGAAAAAACATAAAATGGTACTTAGCGCCTAGGACGTAGTACATGGCAACCCGTGTTTTCCACTAGCTTTCTCCAAGTACCAGGTGCTGAATACTGTGCAGATTCCCGCTAACCCTAAAGGGCTGCTTTGCTGAAGCGTTCGGGAATGACGAGATGGGAAATGAAAAATCATGGCTGCCGGAGGCAGATCAGATGAAGCGGCTATCTCTCCCCACGGCGAATTGATACGCCATTATATTTAGCTGCATCACCGATTACCAGCCGAATCTAGAGATACCATCATAGAGGACATTTAACCGGACATATCAGGACAAAATGATTTCAAAAATGTCCGTTTTGTCCGATTTTTTGAAGGACATTTTTCTGCAACTAATTATTGCTGAATAGGATACAAAATGTCCGAGACAGAGAGGCGGACATTTTAAAGAAACTGTGAATTTGGGACTTATTGTCTCACTTAAGCGGCCTTAGAAATAACGAAGTAGCTCGCGGCGAGGTTTTGTAAAAAAGCGCGGAGTTCGGCCCGGTAACGACCTGACTTGTCGTAGCGGAACCCGTTCATGACCGCCAGATCTTCGGGTCTCGCGACCAAAAGCGCCAGGAAAAGGCCCTCTCCGTTTTCAAGAGCGAAGTATTCCATCACTCCTTTAGCCAGGCGTTGACCCAAACGGTGGCGGAACGCATCTGCCGTGTCTCGTTCTTTATCCGAAAAACCAATCACCCGGACCTTGGAATCCCTCGCGATCCCGGGAAGATCCAATGAGACCCGCACGCCAAGCGCTCTCAGATCCGCAAGAAACTGACTCTCCTGGCTCGTAAGCATATCCGGCACCACAAGCCACAGCTTTTCCTTATTGATTACCGCGAATCCCATAAACTGCCGAAGCTCAGCGCGAGACATTTCCTCGATCCGTTCTTTTTCGATCACCACCACCGCCGGTTCCTTGATTTTCAGACTTGGAGTAGTCGGAATCTGGGTTTCAGAAAATGTTTTTCTGAATTCAGCCACAGTTCGCGCCTCCGAACGGAACGGAGCGTCTTCCGTTATCGTCGCGTCTTTGCTTCTCGCTTCAGAACGAGACAAATTGCCTTTCGCCATCGCTGGCTCATGCATGGCGCCTGTAGTATCCCGCTCTGCCATCTGACGCGCGCGGGCCAGCTCAACAACATGTCCCAAGACATCATCCAAGACATCCTGGAATACAGGGGATATGTCCACGTGGGCGGGTTTCATCGAATCAAATCCCGGATTTAACTCGAGAACAAAAAGCTTTCCTCTCTTGTCGACGATGATATCAGGCGTGATCAAGACCGGATCTTCCCCTGTTTCCACCTCGATCGCTTCATAAATTTTGATCCCTATCTCTCCAGCCTGCTGTGCCAGCCGGTCGGCAGAGATCCCAATCTTTGCCAGACGGTCTTTGATACGCGCGAGAGACATGAGCTCCAGATTGCCCGGCTTAGCCGTGACAAGAACGTGGATCTTCCCACCAGACTTATAGAGAATGAGCCTCAAAAGAAGATCCTTATCCTCCTCGAGCCACTTATGAAGACTGGCATGCTTTGTCGTAAACATCAAATTCTCATCGGGACCTTTGAACCGTATCGCGATATCTTCCTGAGTCAACCTAATCTTCGCCGCCTCAATCGGCTCCTGCAGGACAATCCCCTTATCGCGGCCATTCACATAAGACTCTGCCATGACATAGTAATATCCCCAGTTCTCCTTGATCGGATAAGTTTTAACTTCTTTGGTCCCAAAACCGAGCGCCCCCTTAACATAGACCCAATCGATCCCCAGGGCCAAGAAACTTTTAATCACACGATCCGCCTGATGACGCGTGACCCTACCTTTCAAGACAGCCGTCCTTGGTGTCGGAATACTATATTTCCCGAATAGAGCTGCCTGAGCCATCTTGTCGCTTAGGATCCGATACGTCTTTTCCGAAATAATCCCATCCTTGAACGCAGGAGGATGTCTATAGTTGTAGGAGAACTGCGGTGTGGGAAGGAACGGATAGACCGTGATATCAACTTTGACTGGTTTTTCAAATTTCACAAACCTAAAATCTGATGCCCCGTCATAAACAATCCCTGAGCGCAACCATACACCGGGTTTCAAGAAATTATCAATAATATCCGCTTCTGTGTAAGCAACCCGGTTGACTGTGGTTCCCGAGGGCAATTGCGCCCCGAACATGGGATAGGAATGCCCCAAGATGGTCGTCCCCGCATTCATACGACCGATCGTGAGCGCCCCCTTATGCCAAACAAAAGGTTTCGACGAAATTCTAAAAACATCCCGCTCATGTTGACTATGACAAAATGACGCGATCCTCAAGTTCAGCTTCACCGGATCATCCCATATCCCCGCAAAATGTTCGGGCGCAATCTCATGATGGTGGGCGAGCAAACCGTCCCGCATGGCAAACATGGCGCCCTTGAAGAATGATTCCGCAACAGATGTGTCAAACAACTGAAACCGCTCATACTGATTGAGAACAGAAGTCAGTGCCCAGCTCGTCACATTCCAGAAGTTGTCTGAATAATCAAGCGTGTGAAACTTCATTTCATACTCTTTGATCCTTTCAATCTCGGCCACGGCTTGAGTTGTCAATACATCATGTATCATGTTTTTTTCATCCGCCGAATATACCGCGCGCTCACGAGCAAACGCCGTAATGTCGTCCATGAAAATAATCCCGGTTCCACGATCAAATTTTTCATCAAAACTCATTCGGCTAAACAGGATTTGCCTTGGGTCCGTATGCCGGGCGAGATCTGCATAGTAGAGCTTCTCTTTACCATCTTCCTCAACTGTGAACCGAACCACCACGTGATCCTGAAGTCGCCCCAATCTGACATACGATTGCGGCGGAAGTGATCCCACCCATTTTCTCTTGTCAACGCCATAAAGACCGAATTCTGCCTTGATCCCCAGCGAGCGCGCCATGGCCACCAAAAGATTAGCGCGTTCGAAGGCATTGCCACGGCGAGAAGCAAGCGTCAAGGACGCCGGGCGAACAGTAAAATAATCCAGATCTGTCGACGCCTGGACAAGATAGTTTACCCGAAGTGCAAGCGACTGAAGCAACTCCTCCTTGGACTTTTGGCCGATGGCAACATCATCTGCTGCAGCCTTCACCCGATGATGGCCAGAATCACAAAGACTGGGGCCAACAGATGAACCCTGCGGCACATTCCAGACGGTCGGTTCTTTCTTGACAACACGATACTGCTCTGGCTCCTCAGAGGAGACAATCTCATGCCCGCTCTCTTCAAGAATATCAATGAACCAATTCGCAAAAGGCAAATTCTTTTTCATGACGAGATCAAGGAAATATGCCTGGAACTCAAGATCATTTAAGAACATTTTGGAGATCAGCGGAATCCGCTTCGGCAAATCACTGTCAGCATGGCGCCAATTCCCCTGCGACAAATGCCGTTTATGCATATTATCGATTATCTCAACCCGATCTTCAAAATTCGCAGTGTTAAGTTCCCGTTCAAGCGTCCGCTCATCCCGAGGGTAAAAAACCTCTTTATCCAAATCGCTCTTAATTCTATCAAGTGCATATTTAAGAGAAAATCCTCGAGGAGAACCCTTCTGCGCAAAAATCTCATGCTCTAAAGTATCAAGATGCTCATTAAGCCAAGAATAAAGCCTTTTCACCTCCCGATGCCCCATCTCCCTAAATACAGCCAAATCATGTCCCCAACGTGAATGCCGGTCTCGCGCGTAAAGACTTTCAAAGAAAAGAAGCCTGACGACAGCCTCCCGTTCTCCTTTAAGACTTTCACGCAAAGCGGCAATAAGTGCTTGCTGAACCTCATCGGTCTTAGGATCAATCGAGGTTCCCATCCAGGCTGAAAACGGCTCGACGACCGTTTTAAAAACTTGATCCAAATCGACATGTCCGGCTGCCGCGGCCTTAATATCCGAAACAAACTGTGACAATTTCTCAACGGTTCCTTTCGTCGGCGTCGGGTCAGAAGCTTGGGCCGTGTCTTTTGCGGCCGAAGCGGAAGTGGCCGAATGCCCGTCTGATGTTTTCTCCACCGTCGCCGGGTCAGACGGGTGTCCGGCACTCATTGCCGCGTCTTTGCTTCTCGCTTCGGAACGGCTTTGAGCACCGTCTGGTGTATTCACAGGTATAGTGAGCTGCCGATCCAGGGTCCCAAGATCAGTTTCTGGATTGACGCGCAAGACATCCGCCACGGCTCGAATCTCAGCACGGCCGAAGGGGGCTGGCATGCCGTTGTAAAGTGTGAGATTCCGGGTGGCAGTGGCAAGAACCGGCGAAAGTGGTCTCTCGAACGGGAACATCCCGTCCGTCATGAGTTTTTGGTAGAACTCTTCGTGCCGGAAGCTGGGTTTCGTGATTCGTGGACTTACAACCTTATAGGCGATCCCTTTTGATTCCAGGATCTTCTCGATGTTCTCTTTATGGAATCCACCGAACACAAGCACGGCTGTGGTTTCATTTGGATTTTTGATAAATTCATCCAACCGTTTTTCCATCGCATTATCACGCGACTTCGCGATCTCATAAAATTGGATTGCATCCTGAACGTTTCTTTCCCATTGCCGGGAGAGCACGAGGGGTTTGCCCGTTTGTTTGTGGATGAATTCAGCAATGCCTTGGGTATTAAAAAGCACGGGGTTCTGAGTTCGGGGTTCGGAGGGCTCTGAACTCGGAACTCCCAGCTCCAAACTGCTTTTGAGGGTTTCGTATTCTTCCTGCGTTACCTGAAGGTCATTCAGACGGCAAAGAAGGCTGAAAGTCTTTCGATATTCAAAAAGCTGCTTGTCAGTCACGTCCTGCAGATAAGTTTCCGCAATCGCCTGCCCAAGCTTGATAAGTTCACCGAAGACCTCACGGGCATCAATGTGTTTTGCCTTCTCGATCACGGCAGGGTCGTTGGACTTGGTAGCTTCGAGAAGGAAGCGAAGCCAGGGAACGGTTACCCAAGACAACATTCGATGTGTGTCTCCGGAGGCGCGAAGTTTCACACCGAGCGTTGATTCGGGTAAAAGCGGTATCGTTCGTTCGATGAAAGTGAAAAGGTCCAATTGCTTTGCATCAAACCGGTCTTTGAGCTTCAACCATTCGAGAAGTTCTTTAGGAAAACGTTTGCTGGCAAGGGACTGGACTTCCGTTGCAAGGACTTTGAGGTCTTGTGTTATGGCCTCTTTTCTCTCTGTGGATAAGCGGTATTGGTTGATATTCTCCTTGTGCAGCTTGATCGAATCTGCGCCGATCAGCGTGAAGTCCTTAGCACGGTTGATGTGAGCATATTCCGCACCTCCAACACGGAGATGGTCGAGGAAGAACCAGGCGACTTTCCGTTTCAGCTCAAGGTCTTTGATAAACCCGAAATACATGTCCGTGGGCACCGGGCCTTCGTAGCCCTCCTCAAAAACTGTCTTGACCCCGTTATGCGCTACCAAATGGTTGATGATCTTTGCAATGTTCTCCTGGGCTTCAAGAGAGTCGTGGGCGTCTTGGATATAAAGAATGGTTTTTCCTGATGTGCCGTGGAATGACTCATCTATAAGACCAAGTTCGGGAGGGATCCGGATCTCACGATCACGGACGAGGCGATGGAGACCGGAGGGACTCCCTCCCTGAACGTTGGCGCTAATGTGTTGTGCAAATACG
Source organism: Candidatus Omnitrophota bacterium (assembly GCA_037139435.1). Taxonomy (GTDB): domain Bacteria; phylum Omnitrophota; class Omnitrophia; order Omnitrophales; family Aquincolibacteriaceae; genus Aquincolibacterium. Next base: position 6,865 of record JBAXGK010000005.1, read on the forward strand.
GGAGGCGCGTAGTTGAGAAGGCCTGAAAACAGAAAGAGGGCCGCAGTCATGATGGCGACACCTCTCTTGAATGGATTGCTCCCGAAGGGAGTATTTTGTATTCTCATTTTCCTCGTCCGTAAAACTTTTGCAAGATGCTTAATAGGCAAAAGCTAGCATCTATTCCCCATATGTCAAACTGACGGATAAGCGGAACACCTTATCCGCGCGCCATGTTATAAGTTGCTATCTATTGCAAAAATCCAACTATAGAACTTGCTATATCTCGAGATGTATAGCATGTATGTGTCAGGAGGCTGGACACGATGGAAATGGACAATATCGCGGAGCAAATTGAGGCGTTGAAAACAAAAGGAACGGCGCAGTTACTGGCGCAATACAGGGAGCTCTTCGGCAACAAAGTGGCTCCCGGGAACCGGATCTTTTTGATCCGGCAATTGGCCTACAGGATTCAGGAACAGGTGATGGATGGAATCTCGCTTGCGATAAGTGACAAGATCCAGAAACTGATTCGAACTTACGCCCCGATCAACAAAATCGCTATCAAAACCAAGTCGGGAAAAACTGCGGCCGGGCGCGATGGCCGTCTGCCCATGCCGGGATCCTTCATTACCAAGACTTACAAGGGCAAACGGCTTGAGGTTAAGGTGCTGGAAAACGGATTTGAGTACCAAGTCGCCATCTATAAGAACCTAAGCGCCGTTGCTAAAGCTGTCACTGGCGACCACTGGAACGGATTCTTGTTTTTCGGATATAAGCGCAATGGATAAGAATAAAGAGCTCAAACCAATCCGGTGTGCGATTTATACACGAAAGTCCACAAACGAAGGACTGGATCAGGAATTCTCTTCTCTGGATGCTCAGCGCGAATCTGGCGAAAATTACATCCGTAGCCAGCAAAGTCAGGGCTGGATTGCTTTGCCCGATAAATATGATGACGGTGGCTTTACAGGAGCCACGATAGATCGTCCGGCTCTGCAAAAGCTACTCGAAGACATTAAAGCAAAAAAAGCGGATTGCGTTGTTGTCTATAAAGGCGACCGCCTATCGCGATCACTACTCGATTTCGTAAAGCTACTTCAATTCTTCGAAGAACAGCAGATCGCTTTCGTTTCCGTTACACAACACTTCAATACCAACACGTCCATGGGAAGGCTAACGCTCAACATCCTGCTTTCCTTTGCCCAGTTCGAGCGGGAAATGATTAGCGAACGCACCAAGGACAAGATGGCCGCAGCGCGGATGAAGGGGCGCTGGATCGGTGGACGGGCAGGATTGGGTTATGACATCGACTCTGAATGCAAAAAACTCATCATTAACCCCAAAGGCGCAGAACTCGTCCGGCTTATCTTCAGACTCTACATTGAGAAGAAGTCCCTGCTTGAGGTGGCAAGGATTATGAATGAACGGGGACATCGGACGAAGGCCCATAAGGACAAGCGCAAGGTCTTTGGAGGCGTTGAGTTCAAGAACACCAATATTCAATGGGTCCTCAATAACGTCGTCTATGCAGGCAAGGTCAAATACGACGGGAAAATTTATCCGGGATTGCACGAAGCGATCGTCAGTGAGGAAACGTTCAGTCAGGCGCAAGCCATTCTAAAGCAGAACATAAGAGTGCGCGGCACGTCAAAAAACAGGAAGTTTCCGGGTCTCTTGAGTAGTTTATTCAGATGCGCTCCTTGCGGCACCAGCATGACCCACAGCTATGCGAGAAAGGGGAACTACAAATATCGCTACTATATTTGCCTTAACGCAATCAAGCTCAACCGGAAAGCCTGTCCCACTAAAACCATCGGTGCGGCTCCAATTGAAGAGAAGTGCTTGGAACTGCTGGCGCGAATTACGAAGGATGAGCGATTCGAAGATGCGAATTGGAAGACTCTGCCACTTGAGAAACAAATGGCAGTCATCAATGAACTGGTCAGGGAAATTGATTACGACGGCGCCAAGGGCAAGCTCAGGATCTATCTTAAAGGAGATGTGCGGAAGTACGAGTATGATTTACCGCTTGCCGAGCTTAAAAAGAAGCTGCCAGCGTCAAGCCTGCCCGACTTTAAAAACGAACCCATCATCAGACAACAGCTTCTTCTCGCTCATCAGATTCAAGGCATGCTTGCTGATGGCCGGGCCAAAGATCTGAGCCAAATTGCTGGTTGGATAAATGTCAGCAAGACACGCCTCGAACAAATCACGAACCTTCTTTTCCTTTGTCCTAAGATTCAAGAGGACATCATCTGCAACGATTCAAATCGAATAACCAAGATTAGCGAAAGAACTATTCGTCCGCTTTCCGCCGAAATTGATTGGCCGAAACAGCAGAATGCTTGGAATAATCTGCTCGCAGCTGCTTTACCTGCCGCTTTAAACCAGAGATATTACCCTTCCCAAATCTGATAATTCGATCAGCGCGTGGTTTCAGCTTCATTTTGCTTGCCCCAATCAGAACAGACTACGCCATAACAGACCAAAACCAGTTGGCTGAAACCAGAGGGCAGTTTAGAGATGAATCTTGGGTTTTAGCTCATTTAAGGTTGGTAAAAATACAAAGCCTGGATTCCCGCTAGAAGCGAGCGGGAATGACAAAGTGAGAGTAGGCGTAAGTGTTTGAAACGTGCTGACATAAAAAACCCCAAACCGGAATTGCCCGATCTGGGGTATAATTCCTATCTCTGGCGGATAGAGATAGAATCAGTTGGCTGGGGGACTAGGATTCGAACCTAGACTAGGTGCTCCAGAGGCACCGGTGCTACCGTTACACCATCCCCCAATAAAGGCTATGAAGTCAAACTTGCTTGCGGCAAACAGCCATTGTTACTTTATAGTTTTTTCTCCGCAGTCCCGGCTGATTTTCGGCCGGGGCACCATCCCCCAATGAAATAGACTGCAGACCAGAGACTGAAGACTATAGCCAAGCAGATGAAAAACGGGGGAATTATAGCGGGTCTTCGCCGTGCCGACAAGAATTCTTCTCGAATGGAAGATGTTGAATTTTTATATCCCCCGACATAGACTCTAACCTTATTCGATCCAGGAAGGATTAGGGAGGCTTAATGAAAATCGCCAAAGAAGAACTTCTCGATAAGTTGAGAAGAGCCTATGAAATGGAAGAGGTCATGGCAGCGGATCTGATGGATCTTGCCCAGGCCTGTGTTGTGCAAGACGATGTCCCAGAGGAAAAAAGAAATAAAATCCAAGCCGTTATTTCCATCATCAAAAGCGACACGCTTGAGCACAGGACCATAGTCCACGATCTTATCCAAAAGATCTCGGAGGGAACGTATGAGGTTTGAGGCCCTTCTTGATAGATTGCATCAGGTGAATGCCGTGGACAGAAACGCCTTGGCCGTTTACACCGATCTCCTAAAGCAGGTTCAGAATCCCAAGATTGTTAGCGTGTTGGAACGTCTCGTGCGGGATGAGACAAAACATGTGAGGCTCGAGGAAGAGTTGTTCTCTTTTCTCCAACATAAATTCTAGATTTTCTTCAAGGAACCTATGACGTTTCGAGGATTGAAAGAGTGGCTTAAGGTCGCCGAGATCCTTCTTGTGTATGCCGTGGGAGCCACCGCTGTTTTTTATGCGATCTCACTCAAATGGCCGCTGTTTCTGGATATCAGTTATTATTTTGTGGTGACGCTCCTGGTGTTCCAGTCGGCCTTGTCCTATTGGTTTACCGCGAGTGTTTTTAGTGAGAAAAAGTTTGTCCCCCTCCCTTCTGCCGAAAATAAACAAGTTCCCAGGACCACGTTTATTGTGAGCGCCTATCTGCCCAATGAAATAGAGGTCATAGAAGCCACACTCCTGAACATCCTTGAGCATGTTGAGCGGCCAGCCGATGGCATTGAGGTCATCCTGGCCTATAACACGCCTCATGTGGAAGCTTTGGAGTTGAAATTAAGAGAGCTTTCCTATAAGTGGCCGGAACTTGTCCTTGCGAACGCCCATGGCTCACGGAGCAAGAGCGAAAATCTAAATTACGCTATTGATCTAGCGAGCGGCCGGATGGTCGGGCTTCTGGATGCGGATCATCTGGTCCACGGGGATTGTCTTGCGCGTGCCTGGCGTTGGCTCGATGAAGGGTACGATGTGGTGCAGGGCCGGTGCAAAATACGTAACTGCAAAGATAGCCTTATTGCCAAGATGGTTGAGATCGAGTTTGAGATCATCTATGGCGTTAATCATCCGTCCCGGTCGATCATCTTTGACACGAGCCTTTTTGGGGGGTCGAATGGGTATTGGAAAGTTGAGGCTCTTAAAAAATTAAAGTTCGAAGTAGATATGCTGACCGAGGATATCGACAGTACGGTGCGCGGGATACTCGCGGGTTATCGGTTCGTGCATGATCGCAGTATTGTTTCCACGGAACTCGCGCCGGTCACGATCTCCGGACTTTGGTACCAAAGAAAACGATGGTCTCAGGGGTGGTTCCAGTGTTCGATGAAGTATCAAATGGCGATGTGGAAGACTCGTTTTCTGAATTTCCCCCAAAAGTTCATATGGACCACGCTCTTAAGCTGGCGTGTCTTTTTTGATGTGGTCAGTTCGCTCCTTTTCCCGATCGTTTTTGCGTTTTGGCTTCATAAGGGTGAGATTGTTTTCCCTGTGAATGCGTACATTCTTTTCGCGTTAGTCTTCACGCTGTTGAGTGGGCCCTATCAGGCGTTGGCGGCCTATAAAAACGCCGCTCTGCCTAGGGCTCCGGTTTGGGAATATTTGTTTTTTTCTGTTTTTGTGTGGCCCTATACTGTGTTCAAGACTGTGGTGCATATGGTAGCTATCCGGGATCAACTGGCGGGGGTCAATGTGTGGATTATTTCGAAAAGGGGTAAAGGATGAGATATTTTAAAAAACGCACTATTTTGTGGATGGTGGCCATCCTGTTTAGCGTCTCTCCTCTATTTGCCGGCGAGACTCCTGAAGATCCCCTTGGAAAGGCGCGTAAGCTGGTCGATGAAAAATCTTACAACGCCGCATTGGAGATCTATGACAGTTTAAATGCTGATCTTTCCAAAGACCCCGGCCTTTTGATCGAGTGGGCGCGAGTTTATACGTATGCGAATCGTCATCCCCAAGCGATCGCGATCTTTGAACGGGTCCGGAAAGAATATCCTCAGAAGGAAAAAGAGGTCCTGCGGGAATTAGGGGATCAGTATAAATGGAATAATCAGATCGATAAGTCCATTGAGATCTATCGCAAAGGATTGGAACTGGATCCCGGAAATCTTCAGATCGAAATGGGGCTTGCTCAGGCGCTGGCCTGGGCCAAACGCCGCAAGGAGGCTATCAAAACATATGATCAGGCGCTTGCCAAGGATCCGAATAATATCAACGCTCGTTTGGGTAAAGCCGAGGTGTTGAGCTGGGATGACAAGTTGGAGAAGGCGAGGAAGATCTACGACGAAGTTCTGAAACTGGATCCGCAGAATATCGATGCGCTGAATGGGATCGCAAGACTTTGTGTATGGCAAGGCTATCACCGCCTCGGGATCAAGCGTTATCTTCAGATCCTGAAAGATCATCCCGGAAATCCTGAAGCTATGGAAGGTATCGCCTTTGCCTATCACTGGGATGGCCAGGAAGGAAAGGCTTTGAAAGCGGCGGACCGATTGATGTTCGCGCACCCAGGCCGGCATGCGGGAGGGGAGCTGTTTGACGAGATCGAGAACATTAAGAAACCGCATGTGTTGCAAGGTAACCGTTTTTCGGATGACCGGAACCATCTTTATATTGCTGCGGAAAAAGCACATGTGGGCACCTACGTCGGGGATTCCACGATCGTGGGAGGAGCTTATGAGTGGTATCTCTATCGTCAGCCTGGGAAAGCTCCCTTGAACGGCAATCGCGGTGGTTTCGATATCAGCCACAGGATTAATGAGTATTTTGAGGCCAATTCCTATATGTATCTCGCCAAATACAGTGCCTATGGGTTCACACCCTTCACGACCAATACCTGGCTTACTTTTAAGCCCAACGATATCTGGCGCTTAGATGGGGCTTACGATCGGGAAACATTCGAAGACATCACTTCGATGAACAACAAGATCATTGCCAACAGCGGCTCCATTTCCTTTGACCTCAAGCCGAATCGTTACTGGCTTTTTTCGTCCAAATATAAACGGAGTCACTATAGCGACAAAAACAATCAAAATACGATCTTCAGTAAAGTGGAGTATCGCTTATGGCAAAAACCTTTCCTGAAGCTTTATTACAACTTCTATTATTCCGATTGGGCCGATCAGACCAACAACGGTTACTTCAATCCGAATTCCATTTTTTCCAACACGGGAGGGATCTACGGGAGCACGAACCTCGGCAAGAAGATATTTTGGGAGACGCAATTGTCGATGGGCTATGAGGTCCAGAACCCCAAACAAAGCCGTCCCACTTATTACGCCTCGACCAATCTCAACTATGTGCTGACCCAAAGCGTGAATGTGTTCGGCCGCGCCGAATACTTTCTTGCTAACGATACGAATCCGAGCAAACGATACTCCAAGGGAACCCTTTGGTTCGGGCTGACGTACAGTTTTGGCGGAGTGCCCGGGAGACAACACGAAGCGCAACAGCCGCAAAGGCCGCTCGTTTAATGAAACAAAAACATTTACGTTTCATGAAGGAAGCGATTTGGGAGGCTCGAAAAGGACTGCGCGAAGGCGGCATTCCGATCGGGTCGGTGCTTGTGAAGGACGGCAAGATCATTGGCCGCGGGCACAATCGCAGGGTCCAAAAAGGATCGGCCCTTCTCCATGCGGAAATGGATTGCCTCGAGAACGCTGGGCGCCTCAAGGCCAAGGATTACGTGAAGTGCGTGATCTATTCCACGCTTTCGCCGTGTGATATGTGCACAGGGGCCATTCTCCTCTATAAGATTCCCACGGTTGTGATCGGGGAGAGCAAAACATTCAAAGGCCCCGAGAGCTATTCGAAGAAACGTGGCGTGAAGCTGATCGATTTAAACCTTCCCGAATGCAGGCAGATGATGCGGGATTTTATTGCCGCCAAGCCAAAACTTTGGGACGAAGATGTCGGCGTTTAACGCATCGTCCTTCCGTTCATGGAAGATCCGTCCACGTTTCTAATGAGCGAAATAAGCATTTCTTAAAGGAAGTTTTTCGGGGATAATGCCGTCCGGTGATGCAATCTTATCTTTTTAGAATTGAAGATTCTAATTTCAACCTCAGGGATTAAAAGGAGCGAAAAATGAAAAACAATGATCGTAAAACAACCGTGCTTGTCGGAATCCTTTTTGCATTGGTTTTCTTGTCATGGGCGTCGCAGGGATATGCCGATATGAAAGAGATCAAGGCGTATAAGGGGGCTTTTCCGGAGGCCAAGGTCAAATGCGCGACCTGCCATAGTGTTGCGTTGCCGAAAACAGGCTCTGCCGGATTGAATGAATACGGCCAAGCGGCCGTCGCCGCGAATCCACACCCCACCGCCGAGACGTTCAAACAAGTGGGGAAAGCCGAAGACTTCAAGAAGTAAAGTCTGAGGAAATTTCTATGAGGAACCTGCGTCGGAGAGTTGCCGCTGCATTTTTTGTTTTTGTTGCGGGGTTTTTTCTTTCGAACCCCCTAGCAAGCGCGAATGTAAAAGAAATGAAGGCGTATATGCAAGCTTTTCCGACCGCAAAGGTTAAGTGCATTAGCTGCCACGCCGTGGAGAAGCCCACAAAAAATGGGTCGCATGGATTGAATGATTATGGGGACGCGGTCCTCAAAGCTGAGAAAAATCCAACGCCTGAGATCTTCAGGAAATTAGGGAAGGCAGAGGATTTTAAGAAAAAGTAATTAAGGAAGCGGTTTTTCTGCGTCTCTCGTAGCAAAGGCCGGTCTTTCAGGGAATCGAATCGAGAGGACTTTGTGGCTCCGGACGAAAAGCGACCGACTTATTTCCGCAATTGGGTGAGCATTGCGGGGACGATTTTTTCTATCATTTCCTCCGTTGTGATCGGCTGTCTTTTCCTCCTGGATTTTTTCTCTTCGGGGGCAAACCCCTATCTCGGTATCGTCACCTACATGCTCGCGCCAGCGGTCCTCATCTTTAGTCTGATTCTAATCCCCGTGGGGGCCTGGATCGAGCGTTCGCAGCGCCATAAACGCGGGTATGTCCCCAAATTCCCGATCATTGATTTCAATAATCCGGTCCATCAACGTTGGACTTACACCACGTGGGGAGTTCTGACCGTTTTCCTGCTTTTTTCTGCTATTGGGGTCTACCGGGCCTATAATTTTTCAGAGTCCAATGCCTTCTGCGGTACGATTTGCCATACGGTGATGGAACCGGAATACACCGCGTATCATCAGTCCGCCCATGCTCGGGTCAACTGCGTTCAATGTCATATCGGCGAAGGTGCGGAATGGTTCGTCCGTTCCAAACTTTCGGGCGCGTATCAGGTTTACTCTACGATCCGGAATATTTACCACCGGCCGATCGAGACGCCGATCCGGAACTTAAGACCCGCTCAGGATACCTGTGAACGATGCCATTGGCCGCAGAAATTCTTCGGTGCAGTCGAGCAAGATCATGATTATTTTCTTTCTGATGAAGCCAACACGGAATGGAAAACCCGGATGCTCATGTCTATCGGAGGGGGAGCATCTCCCGGTGGCAAAAAAGCAGGCATCCACTGGCATGTGAATCCCGAAAATAAGATCTATTATGTGGCGACCGATCCGAAGCGACAGGTTATTCCATGGATTCGCAAAGTCGGAAAAGACGGAAAAGAAGAGGTCTTTGTCGAAAAAGGATCGGGCTATACAGCTGAGAAACCGCCCGCGGGCGAAATGCGTCTAATGGATTGTATGGACTGCCATAACCGGCCGAGTCATTCCTACCGGGATCCGTCGAAAACCGTCAATGAAGCGATGGCGAGTGGCGCCATTGATAAAACGCTACCGTCGATCAAGCATGAGGCCGTGAAGGCCCTGACGGGGAAGTACGCGACGCATGAGGAAGCGGCTCAAAAGATCCCGCAGCTGCTTGAGGCTTTTTATAAAGGAAAATATCCCGAGGTTTTTGAGAAGCAGCGGGAGGCCATCGGGAAAGCGGCCCAGGCGGTCGTCGGGATCTATAAATTGAATTTCTTTCCCAAGATGAACGTTTCATGGAAAGAATATCCCAATAATATCGGGCATCTTATTTTCCCAGGATGTTTCCGGTGTCATAACGGCAGTCACGAAAGCTCAGCCGGCCGGAAGATCTCTAACGAATGTGCTCAATGTCACGCCATTATCAGTCAAGGGGCGCCTGGGGCGCTAGAGACCCAGGTGGATGGACTTGAGTTCAAGCATCCGGATCCTGCCGTGGGAGAAATGTGGAAGGAAATGCAGTGTAACGAGTGTCATACCGGAGATGCCGGATGAAAAAGTCGTTGAGGCTCCGGCCGTTCTGAAGCGCCACTTCCCTCATGGAACAAAGCACGATTTTATGAAAAAGATTCATCCTGTTTTTTTGCTGGCGATCCTCATGGTCTTCTTCTGCCCGGTCCCGGTGATGGCCTTGGAGGGGATCACGAACGAGGATTGTCTCACCTGTCACGACGCAATCGATCCTGTCAAGTTCAAGGCTTCCATCCATGGAAATAAACAATGCACCTCCTGTCATAGTGACATCAAGGGAATCCCTCATGAAGAAAAACTGGGTCCGGTCCAGTGCGCCGGTTGCCATCGGACTGAGAATGAGATCTATCAGAACTCTGACCACGGCAAGGCCGTCAGTCATGGTGCGCCGGCTGCCGGCTGTATCAGCTGTCACGGCGAACCTCACTCTCTTCTGAATTATCGTGATCCGGCCTCACCGGTTTACCGACTGAATATTCCCAAGACCTGCGGGATCTGCCATGAGGATCAGGTGAAAATGGCTCCCTACGGTCTTTCGGAGCGGACGCCCGTCGCGTCCTATGCCTTGAGTGTCCATGGCAAAGCGCTCTTGGAGAAAAAGTTGACCTCGGCTGCGGTGTGCACCGATTGTCACGGATCCCATGATCTCCACGCCCCCACGAACCCCCTGGCGAAAATATTCTGGAAGAACGTTCCCGCGACGTGTGGCAAGTGCCATGAGAACGTGATGCAAACCTACAATCGAAGCATCCATGGGCAGGGGGCCAGGGAAGGGAAGCGGGAGTCGCCGGTCTGCACGGATTGTCACGGAGAGCATGGCATCAAATCGCACCTGGATCCGACGTCGTCGGTCTATTCGACCGTGATCTCACAGAAAACCTGCGGCAATTGCCATAGCTCCGAGAAGATCAACAACAAATTCGGCCTTCCGAAGGACCGGGTCAGTTCCTATTTTGAGAGTTACCACGGATTGGCAAGCAGGCTCGGTGTCACGACCGTGGCCAATTGCGCGAGCTGTCACGGGGCTCATGATATCCTGCCCTCTGCGGATCCGAATTCTTCGGTTAACAAGAACAATCTTTCCAAGACCTGTGGGGAATGCCATCCCGGGGCCGGAGCGCAATTGGCCAAGGGGAAGGTTCACGGGCAGCCGCTTTCGAAGGGAACCCAGATTGTTTTTTATGTGACGATCTTTTATATTCTTTTGATCATCGGGGTCATCGGCGGCATGCTGGTGCATAATTTTCTCGATTTCTCGAAGAAATTTCGAAAACATTTTTCTGAGATCAAGGCGGAAAGTGCCTACCTCCGGTTCACGGTGGTTGAACGGATCCAGCATGGGGTTCTGTCGCTGACTTTTATGGTCCTTGCTTACACGGGTTTTGCGCTCCGGTATCCGGACAGCTGGTGGAATTTTCCGTTCCTGCTCTTCAAGTCGAATACGGATTGGCGCGGGATTATCCATAAAGGGACTGCGATCGTATTTATCCTGCTTCTGATCTACCACGCGGGAGCTATGATCCTGACACGGCGCGGACGCATGAAGCTCGTGTTGCTCTTTCCTGGGGTGAAGGACGTTAAGGATTGTTTCGCTTTGTTGGGCTATAACCTTGGCCTGTGCAAGAAGAAACCGCAATTCGGACAATACAGCTATATTGAAAAAGCCGAATATTGGGCTCTCATCTGGGGTTCCGTCGTCATGATCGTGACGGGTGGTATCCTGACCTTCGCGGATTATTTTATGCAGTACTTGCCGAAATGGGCGATGGATCTTGCGAACACGATCCATTTCTATGAAGCCGTCCTCGCGGTCCTGGCGATCCTTGTTTGGCACTTTTATTTTGTGATCTTTGATCCGGAGGCCTATCCGTTGAACCTGAGCATGGTGACCGGCAAGGTTCCGGAGGAAGAAAAAGCGATTAAGGACCCTCCCAAAAAGGATCCCCCGAAAGAAAAAAAGCCGGCATGACAGCGTCGTTTTAAGAGGGATGGTATGGATTAGCGGCGCAGTACAGTTAACCCGCAAATTTAAATCGGAAACAGTGTTGGGGAAAAACCCCTTGGTTCTTATCGCGCTTTCCGTTATGCTTTTCACTCGATAAGTTTTTGATTTATCACAGACATAAAACGATTAAAGCGCGGCGCGTTACAAGCCCGTCGCAGGATCCGGTATGCCCCTTAGAGCCTTGAAAAAATCAGTCGAATTGTTCCGAAAATCAGGTCAATACATCGCCTCTGTTCGCCTGACCGTGGTCCTGCTCTTTGTTTTGATTCCCGTTGCCATCCTGGGAAGTGTGATCCCTCAGGGGCGCGAGTACTCGGAGTATGCCGAGAAGTTTGGTTTCAAATGGACCGGTCTCTTCTATCAACTGCACCTGAACACTGTTTTTCTGAGTCCCTGGTTTCTCATTCTTGTCGTTCTCCTGGGCGCGAATATTCTGAGTTGTTTGATCGTGAGCCTGATGAAGGCAAAAAGGACTTTCGGTTTCATTCTCATCCATTTGAGCCTCATCCTTTTGATCGCCGGTGGCCTGGTGAGCGCCACGATGAGGCTCAAAGGGGATCTCATTTTGAATGAAGGGCAGACCGCGTCGTCCTTTGACCATCGTGGAAAAATGATCCCACTTGGATTTGAGTTACGCCTGAAGGATTTTGAACTTCAGCATTATGAAAATGAGCTAGAGAAGCTCATGATCGCTATGCCGGGAGGACAAAAGCCCTTTGAGTTTCGTTTCCGGAAGAATCTATGGACCGCGATCCCGGGAACGGACTATCAATTCCAGGTGGAACGTTTTGTTCCCGATTTCCGCTTTGACATGGCCTCTCGCGCTGCGTTCTCCGCATCCGAAGAACCGAATAATCCGGCCATCCTGGTGCGTATGAAAGGAAAGGCTGAGGATTATACCGAATGGGTCTTTGCCAATTTCTCGGATTTTCATATGACGAGCGAACGTCCCATCGGACTCAAATATGTCTGGGCGCAGAAGGTTCCGAAAGCTTTTATTAGCCATGTCGAGATCCTTGAAAAGGGGAGGGTGGTCAAGGAGCTGGCTATCGAGGTGAATCATCCTTTGCGCTACAAGGGATTCTCGGTCTACCAAGCCTCCTATGATTCTATCGAAGGCAAATGGTCAGGGCTCGCGGTCGTGAAGGATCCTGGGACCGGTATTATTTTCGCGAGCATCATCATGATCATGCTCGGCCTCACCCTGAATATTTATTTTCATCCCACCAGAAGAAAGAAGCGGAAATTCGAAGACGAAGCAAAGGAGCCGCAATGACCGAAGCGCATTTTTTATCCGCAGCGTTTGTCTTTTATCTTGTCAGCCTGATCCCGCACGCATTTGTTTTTTTCAAGAAGGCCGCGCCGCGCATGGAGCGGTTGGCGCGCGTGCTTGTCGTCCTGGGGCTCTTGGCCCAGACGGTGGCGTTAGTCATCCGGTGGAAGGTCACGGGACACGCGCCCATGACGAACATGTACGAATCTCTCGTTTTCTTTTCCTGGGCATTCGTGGCGGCCTATCTTCTGGCAGATTTTTTTCTGAAGATCTCGCGTCTTGGTTTTTTCATCCTTGTAGGCAATCTGGCCCTTCTTATGTATGCCTTTTCTCATGACGCGACCGTGAAGCCTCTCATGCCTGCGCTGCAAAGCAACTGGCTGGTTCTGCACGTCGTGACCTGCTTTTTTAGCTACGCCGCTTTTGCGGTGTCTTTTGTCGCCAGCCTCGCGTATCTTTTGCCGTTCCCAAAGAAATATTTCTCCCATGAACAACTGGATCAGGTGATCTATAAGTCGATTCTCTTCGGCTTTCCTTTGCTGACCTTAGGGATTGCTTCCGGGGCTGTTTGGGCGAACGAGGCGTGGGGACAATACTGGAGCTGGGATCCCAAAGAGACATGGGCGCTCGTGACTTGGATGATCTACGCGCTTTACCTTCACCTGCGCCTTATAAAAGGCTGGAACGAGAAAAAACTCGCCGGGGTCGCTCTCACAGGTTTTTTGTTCGTAATTTTCACGTATGTTGGCGTTAATTACCTTCTTTCTGGTCTCCACAGCTACGCGCGCTAAGAGAGCGTCCGGGCACAGAGCTTTTCGAATATAGGTTGCTTCATAATAGGGAATTCCGTAGAATGCGCGCGTTGTTAATTTTATGGACCTGTGAGTCGATAAAATTAAAGACGTCGGTGATAGCAAACCGGAGTTGAAGCTGATGTGGTTTCGTGCCAATGAACTGTTGGACTAACCTGAAAGCTCTGGGCTGTGCACTGTAAAAAAATCTTTCTCGCTATCCTAATGCTTGCTGCTCTGCCTCTTTTTTCCTCCTGCCGTGAAATGGATGTTGAAGCCCTCCAGAAAGTCCTGAAAGATCACCAAATGACCGGCGCTAAGTATGTCGGCTCCCAAACTTGCGCCATGTGCCACGAGAAAGAGGTTAAGAACTTCAAACTCGCCGCACACGAAAGGGTCGCCATTCCGATGGAAGGCATCAAAGTCGAGGGCTGTGAGATGTGCCACGGCCCCGGGAGCCTGCACGTGGATGCGGGCGGTGGCAAGGGCGTTAAGATCATCAATCCCGGCAAGAATCCTGAAATGTGTTTTGCCTGCCACATGGAAAAGAAAGCCGAATTCAGTCTTCCGCATCACCATCCCGTGCTGGAAGGCCATATGTCCTGCACCGATTGCCACGATCCTCACGGTGCAAATGCAAGACCTTGGTCTGCCACTTCGATGGGCGACGTGAATGAGAAATGTTTCAAATGCCACAAGCAGCAAAGAGGCCCTTTTGCCATTGAGCACTTGGCGCTTCGCGAAGGTTGCCAGACCTGCCATAAAGTTCATGGTTCGATCAACGACAAGATGCTAACTTCACGGGATTCGACGTTATGTCTCCGCTGCCATAGCCAAGCAAATTATCCGAATATTGGCGGGCCTAGTCATACAACAGATCTTCCGCGTGGAGCTTGTTTTAGCG
>JBAXGK010000006.1:0-20503 GCA_037139435.1 Candidatus Omnitrophota bacterium
ATAAATTCGAGATTTACTTTATGCGGAATGATCTTGTGCTCAAAGGCCAAATCGAGCAGTCGACGAAATCCCGCTTCGCCTTCTTTGCCAATATCGAGCGTGCGATCATTCACGTACATCGCCACAAACCGGTCGTTCAGATCTCCGGAGATCCCCCGCCCGAATTGGCTCGCGTATTCTAGGGCATCCTTCCGGTGGTTCAAGGCATATTCGATGCTTTCTTTGAAAAGCTTGGAGAATGCGGCGATCGTCTCCCCGCCTAGGTCCCGGCGAATGATATCGATCCCTAGAGGAAGCGGCAGCTGCGTCTTCTCATGCCACCATGCCCCAAGGTCCAGAACCTTCTCCAGGCCGTGCTCCGCGTGCGTGATCTGTCCTTCATGGATCACGAGCCCAAGATCGGCTTCGCCGGACTTTACCGCATCAAATATTTTGTCGAAGGGAACGAAAACCGGTTCAAACCCGCACAACGCGCAACGATCAACGCTCAACGCATAAAGCTGAAGAGCTAAATAGGCGGTTGTTAACTTCCCCGGAATAGCAATTTTCTTATTTTGTGTGACGTTTTGATTTTTGTCGTTACGTTGCGCGTTGTGCGTTGTGCGTTGAACGAGTATAGGCCCATACTTATCGCCGACACTCGCCCCCGACCGCATCACGGCATATTTATCCGCCAGATAGGCGTAGGCATGGCAAGAAACAGCGGTGACCTCGAGTTCGCCTTTGAGCGCGCGCTGGTTAAGGGATTCGATGTCCTCGATCACATGCTCGACTTTAAAACCGCGCATATCGATCTTTTCATGCGCAAGCGCGTAGAACATGAACGCGTCGTCGGGGTCGGGGCTGTGGCCAACACGAATGAGCTTTGGGGATGCTTTAGACATAGAGGGAATATACGGGATACTTTTTAAAAGTCAATGCTGGCACAACGCTCAACGTTTTTATGGCCGTTGCGCGTTAACCGTTGTGCGTTGCGCGAAATTATGCGGACCGTGCCGTCGCAAGATACTGATCGCGCATCTGCGTGACGGTTTCGCTGATGCCGGCCACGTTCAGGAAGCGCTGGAACCTCTCCGGCGTGACAATGGCATCTCCGTACGTTTTGAGAAGCTCTGCCGCCTGCAAACTCTTCTCGCCGAAATAAACCATCGCTTTGATATTCAAAGCGCCTGTGCCAAGATTCCGTCCCTGGACTTCCTTCCCGAGGAGTCTTCTCGCTTCATCCAAATCGCCAGCAGGAAGAAGGAGCGGTCGGTTGGCCAAACGAAGCTGGGCGTTGATCTCTTCGAGGAAAACGCGGTCCTCATTATTTCGCACAAGAACAGCGACCGGGACATCTCCGAGGATCTTCCGGATCACAAGCGCGGCACCATGTTCGATGGCAAATTCAGGAGCAAGGACAAGCACGTCTGACGCTTTCAAAATCTTATCGCGAAGAAGAATCTTAGCCGCGTCCGTAAACCGTTTTTGTTCCTGAGGCGTCGCGGGAGCAGCCACATCAAACGTTTCCTGAGCAAATGCTGTTGGAACGAGGGTATTGAGGATCATCGCGACAGCTTTCGCATCCAGGGTGTAGGGAGCCAGAGAGATAATCCCGTCTGTAAGTTTTTCTGTGACTCCACGAAAGCCCTGCGCCAAACCGCCTCCCATTCGCACGTTCTCACGGATTAAATCATCATAGCTCAAGACCGGAGCTGGCGTCTCGAGAAGCGCTTTTGTTCTTATTTCGCTTCGTGGCTGGTTGGAGAGTTTTTCGCCGAAAGCATAAGTCCGGACCTCTCCGGGCGTGTCCATGAGAAGCGGGATCATGATCTGTTCCATGATCTTCTGGAACCTGGCTTTTGTCGTCTCATCCATTTTAAAAGATGCGCTCATTCCCGTGGACCAAAGACCCGTTTGATCGCTCGACCATATCGTGACAAGGAGATCGAGCATCTGTCGAAGCCGAAGCGCAAATTCCTTTTCCGACTCCATCGCTGGAAGATTAGCATTCATTTCAAGGACTTCCCCGTAGATCCTGCCGACCGTCTGACCAAGAGAGGGATGGCTCGCATCGTAAAAGGCCTTGCGCTCTTTAACAAAGGCTTTCAAGTCCGTGAGAGCAGCCAAAACCTTTACAGGATCGACCCCGTCGGAAGAGAATGTCTTCCCCTCACCCTCTTTTTTAACCATGTGGATCTTTGTCTGCTGGCGAAGCATCTTGACGGAAAATTCCGCGAGTTCCTTATCGTTTCCATTGAGAAGGCTGGCGCTCACCTTTTGGAGAAAATGCAATTGGACGATATCCTTGATGAAGAAATACTGAAGCTCCGGACGCACGCCCCTCACAGGATATTTTGAGAAGGCTAACGTCCGATTCCGGATCAGGTTCTGCAGTTTGACAAGCTCCCGGAAAATCTTCTCGCTCCGGGCTTCCAACGCGTCAGCATCCGCCTGATCCACCGGAGATTGGATCAACGCTTGAAGAGCCGCTTCACTTTGGAGGATCTTCCCGTAAGGGGTCTCATCTACAAACTCGTTCCCGAAAAGCTTTCTAATCGTTTCCTTCGCGCTCTGAATTTCTTCCGCAGGAACACTCTTGTGGTACATCGCTTGATAGATCATTTGAGCATCGATGGACGCCTTTTCTTCGGAGGCCCGGAGAGCTTCTTTTGTCTTATCGTTATGGGCTTTAAACAAGGCATCCCTTGCCGTCAACGCCGCTTCGTCTTCTTTGACGCGTTGAACGGCCCAATGAGATTCCCTTTCATCCCAAGCGGCTTGAATGTCGGCCAGGACCTTCGAAAGCGATTTTGCCTGAGCGGAGGGCTCCACAGATTTCGTTGCCGGTGCTTTTTCAACAGGTTTTGTCGCTGGCAGCTCCGCATATTCCGCCTGAGTGATCAGCGCGTTGGCGACAAGTTCTGGTTCAAGCCCTAATTCTTTGGCCATGACCGTTTCGTCCGTTAGAGCGTATTCTAAATTCATGGGATTTTTCAGCCGGATCCCGCCTTTTTGAACCTCGGTATCAAAGCTTTCGATCCCCCGTTGTTTTTCTATACCTTGCAGGGCGTTATTGAGGAGGTTTTCGAACGTGTTCGAATATTTTCTGTTCGTCAAAACCAACGCAACCGACTCACCGGTCGAGAAGGAAAGCGCCACATTGCTGCCAGTCCGGATAAACGAAAAACCTGTATCCGGCGCGAGTCGTCCTGCAAGGGTTCCCAGGAATGCACGCTCCTGGTCCTGTCTCGGACTCAGCGGTGCAAAACCAAGCATGCTGAGAAGTTCATCTTGGTCCGTGGTGCTTGAAAGGGCTATCAGGCGGACCTGCCTCCGATCGGCTTCTGCTTGGCGCACAACCTGCGTAAGGCTGGCCAGGGTGCGCCCAAGATCCTCAACAAAAAACCATTCGTTGGGATCGATCGTCCGCACCTGGTCTTTTGCGATCGCGCGCACTTCGGAGCGAGGGGCTTGACGCACGGGCCTGATCGCACGGCTGATTCTCAGAGCCTCTTGATCCGCGGCTGGAACAAGTCTCGGAGCGGTCTTGGACCGTAGGCGTATTAATTCGCTCAGGACAAACGTTGTAAACGGTAGATTTGCCTTCGCTGCTTTAATAAGTTGGTCGCTTTTTTCGGTGTCAACCTCCCCCCGGGCAAGGGCCTGGAACACATCGCGACCCTCTGTTTTCATTTTCATCAGAGAGTTCACGCCCCTTGTCTCTGAGCGGTGTACCCGTTTCGGAACGGTAAAAATGGGCGTCCCATCGTGCTCTTTTCGGATCTCGACCGTATTCAGAATCATGTCGCCTTTTCTGCTGGCGCTGCCCACCCAAAGCGCGGAGGATTGATACCATCCTTCCCGGCCCGTTTGGTCGATGACGCGAATCCATGTTTCCGTCCGACCCTTATCCGTATGTTTCCGCGGATCGATTATGGTGAGACTGTAAAATACTTTTGCGCTTTGTCCGTCTCGCACTTCCGACCGTGCGGCCGTCGTTTGCTTCTTGAGAAGTAAAATCTGGACACGGTCTCCGTCTGCGCCAAACGGAATGCGAAGATTCCAGCCCTGAAGCAAGTCATTGCGCTCTCCGTAATCTATCCCCGTCAAAAGATCGTGCATCCGATACGAGGTCCCCGGTTCGATGATCTGCTCAAGCCCTGCCGAAACCTGGGTCGATACTTTCCCGTCACTCGCAATTTCGCGGCTGGCGGCATCGAGTTGGATTGCGGCCACAACAACATCTCCTGACACATTTTTTTCAGCCAAAACAAGTGAACTTTTATGAGACGCATCTAATACGTAAAAATGATGTTTTCCTGCCCGGGGCGCGTCCTCCCCTAAAGCGGTTTGGATATCCGCCACAGCGTGACTAAGCTTTGTGTGGAACGAGGAATTCCAAGAAGAAACCAGTGGCGTATTCACCAGGTCGGGCCTGAAAAGACCGAGGAGTGTCATGGTGGGTCGTATTTTATCTCCAAAAGACTCCGCGGCCTCCTTGGGGCTATCGCTTGCCAAAGTCTCCAACTGTTCGGAAAAATAATTCGGGATGGGCGCTCCTTCGGGAGACTCGTAGCCGACCCTTGTCTGGCGGATTAATTGCTTGAGAGGAGATGCGTCCCATTGTTTTTGCAGGCGAACAGGTTCCACGAGACTGCTTGAGAGCAACGAATACGGTACTGGCTGGAGCTCAAGGATTTCAACGCCCAGCGGCATGGAAACGCCGATTCCCAGAACGGTTGTGGAATTTTCTTTCGCGTGAATCCTGTAATTTTGTCCGATCTTGGGTTCCCGCACCTTGACAAACTGCACATCGGGTTCTCCTTCAACCAGCACATTAAAAGCAGCTTCATCAATAATAACCTGGGTTCGCGCCTTGTAGCCTCTGAAATAGGAATCTTCTTCGAATTTCACAGGCGCTCCGAGATTGAGATTTACAAGCACGGGCTTTTTACCTTTAGGCGCAAAAACAAAGGCTTGGATCTTGTGGTCATGGGTCCTGAGGGAGCTTGCGTCCGAATGCCCGTCGAGATACCGGGAAAGGTATTCGGCCCACGGCTGATATTCCTTCCCTATGTTCTGGGTCAATTCTTTTCTTAAAAGTTCGGCTTGTCCCGTCCCGGAGGCCATATACCGCTCGAACCAATCCCCGGCCATACGAACCAAAAGCATCTCCGTAAGATCCATGGCCTCCAGATTCAAAATAAGCTTTTGTTTTTCGTCGGAACGGGCCGCTTCCGCTTCCATCTCTTTCAAACGACGCCTCAAGGGTTCCACCCCCGAGGAAATCCCTTGAAGATTTTCGAGAATATATTTGAAAATATCACCCTTCTTCACGTGCTGCCGCAAACTGTCCTGCGCATCCATACCGCGCGTCGCCGGGTCAAATCCATTGGATTTTTTCGGGTTGGGCCGTTGCCAGGTCTTGATCTCGCGGAAAGATCTGAACATGCCGAAAAGCCCTGCCCCGGCGGCAGAGTGCGTTCTCCCCTCGCGCATTCCTTGCCATACAAAATCAGGAGCTTTCATGAGGGCGGCATAATCCGAAGATTGAAAATGAATCTGGCTCAATAAATCTTCGCGTTCTTCGATCTCCTGAAGCATGTCTTCCAGCAATTGAGCCTGCCCCATCGCCTGCCCGGTCACCATATCCACCCTCCAGGCGGCCGCCACGCATTGATACATGCGCTCACGGCGCGTCGCGGGATCCGAGCGTAGAGTCTTTATCTTTTGAAGAGCTTTGACAAGGCTGTCTGCAGCAGGACGGCGGAGGCCACCTTCCTGGGGACTTTGTTCAGAGTCATCATACCAAACGGGAATTCCGTTCAGCACTTCCCATTTCCCCTCTTGAACGTTCTTTCGCATGATATCGTGCGTGATCACTGAGGAGTTCGGCTCTCCTTTGTCATTTAAAACCCGGATGATCTCTCCCGTCGCCTTAACTCGGATGATCCAGACCTCGGGATTCGCTCCGCCGAAAACTCCCATCACTTCCCCGCGATTCGCTAATACTTTCATCATGCTCGTCGCTGACGCCTCCAAATCTTCGTCGGAAAGCATCATCCCGCCCTGAACCCCCCTAAAAATGATCTGGGCTTCGTAGTAGTTGTAGTCTTCGAGTGTTGCGATACGGTCTTCCAGACCAAGCAGCTCGGCCAGAAAACGGATGTAAAGAAAACGATCGTGTGCTTCTTTCAAATCAAAGGTTCGGCCACCGATAAGAACCCTGCTAAGTATCTTTCTCAGCTGTTCCACCGAAGGCTGCTCTTTTAAGCGGTTGCGGAGCGCGAGAAATTCTTTTTGGAACCGGTCCTCATTTTTGTCCGTGCCTGCCCGATAGGCTTTCCAGAATTTAAAAAGATCATTGTCGGGTCTTCCCTTGAACTCGCCGGGAAGGCCATTCCGTCCGTTCGCTTCCCGCGCTGCGGTTTCCAACGCCTCCAGCACTTTTTTGTGTTCCACTTCTTCATATTTATCCGGCCCTTTGTAGGGTACCTGACGCCTGACATTCGCAACGATCGGATCCCCGAGGGTCAAGTCGCGGGCTTCACCGAATTCCGTCTCAAGCCGCGCCCAGTCTTCCGGAAGATTCTCTCGAGTCGCTTTTTGAAGAAGTTCCTGCATCTCATTGAGATGCATCACCAGCGCTTCACCTGTCATGCCGTGTTTTTCTTGATAATCCTTGAATGTATTCCCGAGCCAGTCGTAGGCATCTTTAAAGCCGCGCTTTTCACGAAGCCAGATCAGAAGCGTCGCTCCATCGGCGGCGCCCACCCATTCGTTTTGAGCTTTAAACCGTTCCCGGAGATCCGGATGTTGCTCCAACGCCCTGTAAAACTCGCGGTCATTGGCTTCCGAGGGAAGTCCGAAGCCTGGTTTTTGAATCTTCATTTCCGTTTTGTAATGCTCGATAAGCTCCCTTTCCTGCGGGGACTGCCAGCGCGGAAGAAAAATACCGTTCGTGCTGCGGACCTCTTTCTCGGGATCAAAGTAGCCTTTTACCCGGTGCCAGGCGGTCCGGAAAATATTTTTGAGAAGGGCCGGAAGATGTTCCACAAGTCCCACCCCCGAGATCAGATGAAAAACTTCCGCCGTGAAATCGGCGATGCTGATTTTTCCGTCGTGAGTAATGGTCGAGCGCAACCATTCGGGGAAATTGAAAAGTTCGTAATATCCGTCCCACGCTTCGAAGAGGCCGGGGCGGAACACGGTATGATTGAGGGTCGCCCGTTTTGCTTTTTTAAGATGGCGCACGGGCAAGCTAACAAAGACTTCATGATCCAAGAGGATTACTTTGTCAGGGTTGGAACTCTTCTCGAGTGTCTGGATCAAAAGTTCGCTGGCCTCGCTGAAAAATGCCATGTCGACTTCGCGCTTCCCTTCATCGTCATAAACCTCTAAAAAAGCCGGCTCTTCTTTTCCGTCTGCACGGGTGACATAAGCATCGAGATAGTAATGGGGCGCCTGATGAACCTTGGAGTAGGTCTTATAGACCCTGAAAGAAACCGTTTTTGCATTTCCGAGAACGTTCAGCCGGACATCAAACTTGATCCCGGTGTCCTCCATTTGTTGTTTTGCGATCTGCCCGAGAAGTTTCCGCACGCCTTGGGCGTCCGTTCCTTTGAGGGGCTTATTCTTGATGAAATTCCAAAGCGGATGGATCCCGGTCACATTCATCCCGATCGCCGCCCATGCCTCAAAAAGATCCGGCATGAGGGCCCCAAGCCCCCCGGTCAGCGTCACCTGGGAAATTTCTCCGGCTTCGAAAGCGCTGTATAATTTCTCGATCTTTTCCAGAAGATCCATCGGCAGCCCGCATTCCCATTGCCGGCTGTAAAGGTGCTGCTTGGCAAGCCGCGGCTTGGTCGCTTGGACCCATTTTTCTTCCGTGGCTATCCGGACTTCAGAACGGGACGTGGCCACCTCATTGATGAATTCTCTGGCGCGGGCAAGGTCAGCGCTTCCCTTACGGCCTCCGGAAACAAGCGGCTGTGAAAGGAATTGTTCCGCGCGGCGGCGCACCTCAGCAGGATTCGAGTTGCCTGTAAGAGTTTTTAGACGAGTGCGGACCTCCTCTTCGCCAGCCTTCATATTGATTCTTGTCTCAGAACGCGCTGCATTCAGTCTTTGAGCCTCGGAAATGGCATTTTCTTCCCGGATCACGGTCGGAACCATGATGCGATCCAAGGCGTCGAGAAGAAGCTTGTCGTAAAGGTCCGCTTCCTTGCTTAGCGGGAGCCGTTTTCCATAAGTGCTGCCGGGTTGGTTTTTTCCCAAAAACCACTTTATATAGCTCGGCATCACTCCCCACAAAACGCTCGCGATAAAAGCAAGCCCAGTAATCCATCTTATTTCTCCCGGAGCAAGAGCGACAATCGCGGCAAAAAAAGTGCTCAACGTCGGATAGACCCAGAGCTCACTTTTTGTAAAATCGAAAACGCGGAGCAGGATGGAGGATCGCCGCTCCCTGAGAGTCTTTGCCAAGACGGCCTTCGCTTCTTCGAATGCTACGACAAGCGCCGCCACATCCTTGGCTGCATTGATCTTCTCGAAAGAGCTATTGATTCGAGATGTTTCTGCGACAATTTCCCATATTTTCACCATTTTGGGATAGGTACTGTCCAACCCCTTGACGCGTTCTTCCATTAAGGCTCGGATGTCACGACGCACCTCAGAGCGTTTGTTGCGGCTTGTTAACATGTCAAAACCCGCGAGCTTGGCATTCGGGATCTCTGCGAAAGGAACCCGGCTGCCTACCGCGAGAACCGGTGGAGCGCTGAGACTCTGAAGTATTGTTCCCTGGGCCTTCTGAGAAGCCCTTGAAACAAAGAAACCGGCAGGGCCCGCCACAAGAACATCCGCTTCGCTCTTTTCTCCAAATCCGCGCCAATGATGCTTCCACACATCCATTTCCGCGTTTTCATTTTCACGAACTTCGGACCGGGATGAGCTTTTGGCTTCGGGAAGCCGCGGTAAATTCCCAAGATAAATATTTCCGGTTCCAAAATCGATGGTGATGGTGTCGCTCTCATCCAAGAGTTGACCGCCTAGCGTCACGCCTTTTGCCTTGTCGATCTCAAGCCCTTTCACACTCACCAGAGTGGGGATCGATTCGTAATTGGCCACCACAGCGGCATGAGAGGTCAGTCCGCCTTGAGCCGTCAAAAGGATCAATCGTTTTCCCACCGCACGCAAAATCTTGTGGGCGCTGATAACATCCGGAGAATCTTCCGTGGTCGGGAAAAAGCTGGCAAAAATAACCGCGTCAAGATTCGGGTCCTTTTTAACCTTTTCAAGGACATCGGCCCGGATCGCATCGGCCTTCTCAAAAACCACGAAACCTCTCAAGGCTCCTGATTCGCCAAAGGCTACATTCCCTTCTCCGATTTTTTTAGGTTTGCTGATCTGATTCCAGTCCAACTCGGGAAAACTCTCGTCATGGCCCA
This sequence comes from Candidatus Omnitrophota bacterium, assembly GCA_037139435.1. Lineage (GTDB taxonomy): Bacteria > Omnitrophota > Omnitrophia > Omnitrophales > Aquincolibacteriaceae > Aquincolibacterium. Next base: position 9,429 of record JBAXGK010000006.1, read on the forward strand.
CGCGCTGGTCATAAACAGTTTGAAGGATCCAGGGTTTTCCGGATTCGATCGTAAACTCAACCATCTGAGGAACGCCGAAATATTTCTCTAATTTCATGGTGTTTGCTTCCAGCGCCGAAAAACTCGCGGGATCCCTTTGCTTTAGGACCTCAAGTGATTTCGGTTCCAAGCGCCCTTGCATCATCGTCATGCCATGGGCGAACGGAAGCCATTCCCCGCCAAATATTTTCCCGCCCCCCTGCCGATCGTGCGAAAGAGCGATCCCCGCCCCGGAGTTCTCGTCCCGATCCCCAAAAACATAGGCCTGAACGATCACGGGGGTATTCCATTCATCAGAAATATTTTTTTCGCGCCGGTATCGCTTCGCCTTGGGAGCATTCCAAGATTCAAAAACCTTGTCGATAAGGAACTCGAGTTGCTTTTCCGGATTACGGTACAACACTTCGTAGCGATCAAAAACATTGTGATCTTTCAAAAGCTGGATCATGGCCTTCTCGATTTTGAGGAGATCTTTTTCTTTCAAGTCTCCCCAATTGCGGACCTCTTTATCTTTCATAAATAAGTGCAGGACTTGTTCGAACTCTTCCCGAGGAACACCGAGACTCACCCCTATGGATTCGATGAAGCTCAGGTAGGCGCTAAGCGCGGGACGAGGGCCTCGCTTCTCTATCTCGTATTGCAAAATTTCCGGAGAAAATCCGACAGAAACGGCTGTCTCGAAAATTCCAGGCATCACAAAAACGGCTCCCGAGCGAACCGAAAGGAACAGGGGTTCAAAACCCTCACCGAAAAGTGTTGAGGGAGCATTTCCGTAGCGCACAGGGGTCCCTATCTTGGAGGACCAGTCTTTTTCCAATTTCTCTAAGTGTCCCCGCAGAACGCTCGGGAACGCTTCACCGTGCGCTTTCTGCCAACCGTATTTCCCAACATGGGAGGGAATCACAAAAGCGCTCGGGATGGGAAGCCCCATAGAATTCATGCGCATAAGGTAGGAGCCCTTCCCGCCATAAGTCTTTTTCTCATAACTCCGGCTGACATAGTTTGGGGTCTTGAAATCATCGACATGGAGGATGCCCCCGAAAGGGTCCTCTTCTTTTTGGCGGAAAAGTCGTTCCGCGACCTCGGGATTCAGGAAGGCGCGGGCATCCCGACCTTTCTTTTGCTCAACCTTTTCTTTTAATTTTTCGAGGAGCTTAAAAGCTGCCATTGTTGCGAATTTTTCCTTCCGGATAAGTGCGATGATGTTATCGATCCGCTCATAGTCTTCCCCGCACAGTGTCGTTGCAGCCTCATAATAATCAGCTCCCCATTTCGCTAGCTCGCTCCGTATTTCTCGTTCCACGACGCTCAAAACATCCCCAAGCTGGTCGAACGTGAGGGCCCGATCCCCCAGAAGATCGACCCACTGCGCCGTATAGCTCGTAATAAAACCGCTATTGAAAAGTTCTTCTGTAAGCTTTCTCATCAGACCGATCGCTTCCAAGATCGATCGATCACCGTCCTGGTCCCATCGGTCAAAAAAGTCCGCCAGTGAGAGGCTCATGAGCTGGCCAAGGGAACGGTCCAGATGATAGAGATGGTAAAGATAGGCCGAGCTGTCCGTTCTGTCTTCGAGCCCCAGGATCAGTTCGCGCGCCGCAATGATTTTTTGGGTGCGCAAACGCGGTTCGCCAGGAGGCGCCTCTAGGATCTCTTGGAGCGCTTGGGAAAGAGCGGGTGTGTTTTTCACAAAGGATTGTTGCAGCCATTCTTTAAAAACGTCTTCACGGTAAGTCCCTTCAAAAAGGACCATGAGCGCCGTTTCCATTTTCTTCAGCGCTTGATAGATCTCGTTTTGTTCGCGGTCTTCGGGCGTCATGGCCTCAAGCTCCTTCCGAAGGGCTCTATCCGCATCTTCTACGATCATGAAATGACCCCCTAAGGCGCCGGCATCTCCTGTCTCTAAATAGTAGAGATACGCCCGGACCAGGAAAAGTGTGCCGTAGGAGAAAGAAGCTCCGTGGACCGTATGCCGAAGATTCCGGGCAAACTTGGTCCCTAAAAGCCTTTCGTCAAGATCGGCGGCAAAACTCCATAGAACATAATGAAGATTGGAAGAGGACTCCTTAAAGAAGTAGGGCATGGCGATGACTAGTTCTTTTATGGGCCGTCGAAATTCTTTTTTCGTGCGTCTCAAAAGCAGGGCCGCAGCCGTAAGGGCATCCTCAGCGATATCTTCAGGATACTGGTCGTAATCCCGCGAACGGTTAAGGGTCAGTTCTTTTTTCCGTTCTCGAAGGCGAAGGCTGATTTGACGGATAAGCCCGATGTGTTTGCTGATATCTTCTTGTTCCGAAATCCATCGGATCGCCGCAAAAGCTTCCGTCCATGTGTCTATATTTTTGACGTTGGGTTCTCCTTCGCGCATTTCAGAACGAGGAGTGCCCATAAGGATCTCAAACGCAAGAGGATCACCCAGAAGGGATTTCCAGCCTTCTTCATCTTCGGGAATCGAAGCCTTCTGATTCAAAATAGCATTCGCAGCCCTGATCAGATTTTTTTCAGCCTGCTGGTAAGGGCGATTACCGACAAGGCCCTCCATGACAGCCATCCAAAAAGCGGGGGCCGTACCGATCGAATCCTTGTCGCTTGCCGTTCTGGCAGCTTTCAACAACCGCTGTACCACCGCTTCTTTCTCAGTTCTTATTTCTGAACGCACCCCAATCGCGCGCCCATCGTCGCCCAAATGATCATGCGCAAACACAGGATAGTTGTAACCGCTGTTGATCTGCGAGGTGGGGGGCAACTCTGAAAATCCTGAATTTTCCTCGAAGGTACTTTCGTCCCCTGTTTCTTGCCACTCCAGAAAAGCAAGCGGATCCATTGTTTCCAAATAATCCCGAAAGATGCCTTCCTGTTCCGACAAGATCCGGTTGTCCTGTCTGATTTTGTTCGCTAACTCCGTTTCCTCCGAACGGGCCTCTTCCAAAGCTTTTTTCTGGCTTGTTGTTTCTTTTTGCCGCGTCTCGGAGCGGCGCTGTTCGGCAATTACTTTTATTTCTACCCCGGCAGGTCCTGCGTCAAACATCGTCATAAAATCCGTGCGCGGGCCCAAGGCGGACATGGCTGCGTAAAGCCCGAATCTTGTTTCATTCCATTCACGGATCGTTTTCGGTGCCTCGAAGAACTGGGGCCGTGCGCCACCCAAAAGGGTGATCCTGAAAAATCTTTGTTCTTGATCGAGGAGGATCCAGACAAGCGTTCCGACGTTCTCGAACGCACTCGTCAGACTGCCTGGCACTGATAGCTCGCCTTTGAGACGAACTTCCGAACGCGCCGCAGGCGCTGAGGTCGGAGTCGCCGCGGGGACATCCGAGGGTTTTTGCTTTTCCCAAGGCTTTGTCACGGCAAGAATGATGCCACCGATCACAAGCCCCGCGGCAGCAAGCGTGATCCAGAGCCATGCCTTAGAAGATTTTTTTGGGGGCGTCTTTTTCGCAGCTCCTCCGATCGTAACCGGAACATCTCCTTCTTTGAGCCGGGGGGCCATCAGGGCCTGTTTTTTTATGTAAATTTTTCTTGGACCGTTCGCCGGCGCCTGCACTTCACCGCTCCCCGCGGAAAGAGGTATCTTCCCGGAAGCTTTCACAGAGGGGGGCAGGACGATCGGTCTGACGGCAATTTTCCGCCTCTCCAGAACAACCTCCCGGAAAAGCGCCCCGCCATCCACTCCGATCATTTTTTTCAAAAGAAAATCCAGCTCTTCCAAAGACAGGCGCTCAAAACTGTATCGCTTGCCGCGATGCTTCTCGGGCACCTCTTGAGAATCAAAGAGCTCGACTTTCACAACGCCGAATTCCCTAAGTTCGCTTTCCGAAATTTTCTTGTCTTCGAGAAGGATCCATTTCAGAAGTCCCGCAATCGTTAGTGTGTCTCCGTCTTCAAAGGCATATTCCGTAAGATCGATCGTTATCTCTCGCGCTTCGGAACGAGAGGAAGTAGCGGCGCGTTCTTCAAGAACGCTTATCAGTTCGGCAAGGTCGTTGGCGGAGGTTGTTCCGGGCGTGAATTCTTCTCGGAGCTCGTTGGCTGGGGCAAGCGCGGCCTTAGGATCATCTGGCAAAGCAGCGGAAAGTTCTCCCAAGAGTCTCCAAGCTCTTAAAGATTTTTTTTCTGAGGAAAGGCTCTCCGTAAAAGCCTCATAGACAACCCAAGAACTTCTTTTCAGGTCATCCGTCCTTGTTTCTGAGCGAGCTGAGCGGAGCTCGTTCTCAAGAAGAACGGTATCATTCCACCGGAACGGCGCGCCAGAGATCACAATGTCCCGCTCACCCTGAGGCCTTGCCTGAATGTTTCTTTTCCCAAGGCCAGCAATAAGCTCTTCCCGGTTTCCTGCAAAGAAGTTTTTTCCGTCAATGCTAACGCCGATCTTTCGAGCATTCACTTCCCAGGCGATCACTTCCCTTTCCACGGCCCGGCCTCCGGAAAGAACACTCATTAACTCACTTTTCGTGGAACCCAGGGCCACGCCAAGCCCGAGTCCGCCGCTATCCCGGATGAATTGAACGGTCCTGCCCAAAAGAACGGCTGTCCAGTCCGGCCGGTTCAATGCTTCTCTATGCGTCTGTGCTATTTGCCCGTATTCGCTGCTCAAAACAGGGTCTCTTTGAATGCCGAGCAGTGCCCGCATGGCAGCCCCATGAAGATCCCAGTTTCGATCCTCGGTTGAATTTTTCGCCCTGACTTCCGAGCGAACGCTTGAGGTGGGACGAGTAGCAACCTTTACAGGCTGAAGCTGCGCGGGAACTCCTACGGCCGAGGCGATGAGATTTTGAAAGCCCGCCTCAAATTCGGCTCTGTTCTCCTCGGCACGGTCACCAAAAGAAGCAACGGCCTGGCGAACGAGCTCACGGATTCGAACGAAACGGACTGCAAGCTCACGACGCCAAAAACGCGGTGATACGGCTTGAAAAAATGAGGACTGCTGCGTGATCATTTCCGGAGCGATGTGAGACTTCAAGATAGCGTTGGAGCCAAAAAGTGCGCTGAGATAATTTTTTTTGGAATCTTGTGTGATCTCGCCGATCGTGGGCGTGATGCCAACATAGGCGTTACCGGAAGCTATGATCTTTTCTTTGAACCCCTCGGTGTGAAAGCCGCCCGTGATGATCACGGCTTTCGTCTCCTTGCGCTCGCCCATGACCTCACGAACTCGGCGCATCATGTAATCCTCACGGACGATGGCGCCTTCGTAAAAATGGATCGCGGTTCCGAATAACGACGTGATAGGCGATAACTTTGCAGAATTAAGGCCTAAGGCAACGGCTATTTTTTCCGGCGTCATCTGTTGAGACTGCAGATCCCGGAATTCCTCACGGCTCAGTTCCAGCCCAAAAAGCTTCTTGAGCAAGCGATAGCGATGAAGGACCTCGACAAGCTTCCGCTCCTCTTCTGTTTTGAGGTAACTTGCGGTCACTTTCCCGGTCAGGGTTCTAATCTCTTCCTGAAGTTTCTCGCTTTGAAGCTCACTTAAAAGGATCAGCTGTTGGAGATAAAGCCGGAAAACAAGATACGCTTCGAAGGAATAGTCCTTAGGAAGAATGTCCATGAGCTTTTCGAAAGCAAAGCGTGTTTTATAGAGAGGGAGATCGCCGGCGTTTTTATGCTCGAGAAGATCCGTGATCTCCTGAAGAAGAGGTGCAGGGACTTGCCGCGCATGGAGGTCCGCTAGAAAAGCTTCCTGCTCTTTCCTGGCTTTTGCCTGATCGATCTGGGCGCTGGTCTTCTGCAGGCGGAAATAACGAACAAGAACTGGCCAATTCTGTTGCGCGCTAACATCTTCCAAGTCGAGCTTGAGATCGCGCACCGCCGCTGTTTTCAGGAATGCCATCCAATCCTGAAGCGGCAAGCGTTCCTCTTCAAAAGAGGTTTCACGATCCAGCAACTCTCTTAAGGATTTGTTCAAGACCTGGTCGGCGGATTTCTGCCACTGACGGTAAAACGACTCAAGAAAGTTTTCTGAAAGCTGGCGGCCCTCATACACTTTCCGGTAAGCCTCGCGATTTTCCGCGTAAGCGCCGGCGTCTTCAACGCCAAACGCCTCCGGCGCACTCAACGACCTTTTCCCTTCCGTTGCGCGTTGTGCGTTGTGCGTTGCGCTTTCCTCGTCGATCAAAAACGCTTCTGCACCAGTGAGTTCCCCTGCCCGCATAAGCTTTTCGTTCACGGCCTGCTGCAGATCAACGTTTTTGGGGAAGAAATTAAACAGCCCGGGCCGGAGCTTGTTCCCCGCCCCTTCTAGTAGGACCAATTTCACGCCGTAATTTTTGGAGAGATGCTGAAGAATGTTCTTTATATTAGCCTGCGCGTCATAATTCGCGTGAGCTTCCTGGATATGAATGAGAAGAGGAGAGCCTTCAGAACTCGGAATCCTGTCCGTAACCTTTCCGAATTCCGCCGGGATCCGGAATGAGCTTTCAGAAAAAAACTTGGCCGGATTTTCGACCGTCTGTCCGTAGGCGATCGGGGCCGGAGTCAGCGTGTTCGTCACAAAGAAAGTGACAACGACAACCCCTGAAAATAATCTTTGTAACCGCTTGAGACAGTTCATGAAATGAACGTTTGTCCTTTCGGAATTTTTCTATAGTAGATTTAAAGGAAAGATAACACATCTTTCTCAAATTTCAAGGTTTTGAAAAAGGATTTATCAAGGTATGTTTAATATCATTTAAAGGCAGCTACTCTCTAACAGGATTGCTATAGAATACTATCCGATTTCCGTTTGCGAGTCTTGGAGAATATCACTCGCAACCTAGTGATTTTAAACGGGTTCTGAGCTATATATATAGCGTAATCTAGTTCAGACCCAGGCTCTGAGGCCGGCATTTCGACACCTTAATCAGAACGAAATGGACGCTATGCCAGAGAAAAAACACTTTGCTGTTTTTCTTTCATTGATTATCGCTCTCACCGCTGCTCCCGTTGCGCTGAGATCCGAGGCACCCGTTTCTGCCCCTGACACTTCCCTCGCACTATCAAATCTTGCAGTCCCCGAAGAAATCGGAAAGGTTCAAGAGCGCTTCACCGGGACCCCTGCAACCCAAACGGGAATCGCCCCGCGAACGATCATTCAGATCCAGGACGTCCATGCGCACGCCATAGCTCAACAGAATATCGCGGCAATCCTGGAACGCCTCCGTGTAGTCTTTGGCATTGAGAAAGCTGCGATCGAGGGTGCGTGGGCTTCCACATCCTTGCCCAAAAGCCGCGCCATCCCGACCTCTCGCGAAAAGCAGCTTCTCGCCGGAACCCTCCTTGATGACGACCGGATCTCAGGACCCGTCTACGCCGCGATCATGTCTCCGAAACCGCTCACGCTTGTTGGGATTGAGGACGAACCGTCTTATGAAAAAAACAGGGCCCTTTTTCTAGCTCATCTCAAGAAATCCAAGGAGATCGATGAAAAGCTCAAGATTTATAGCGCCTCACTCCAAAAGTCGCAAGAAGCTACCTGGGGGCCGGAACTTTTAGCCTTCGGGGCCGCGTTCCGGAAATTCCGGGAGCTTCCGGACCTAGGAAAATTCTTTCCGGTCCTTCTGACAACCGCCGAGACCCAAGGGGTGGATACGTCGGACCTTTCCCAGATTAGCCTGTTGCAAAATATCATGGCTCTGGAGAAATTTTTTCAGAAAGAGCCTCTAGAACAAGAAATGCGGCACCTGATGCGAGAATACAAAAACACGCCCTGGACGCTCGAGGAGCTGATTCGCGGAGGTAAAATTCCGGCCGAAAAGCTCGTCTTTTACCCTGAGATTAAGAAATTGATGCGCCTCATGCAGCTGCGCGATCAAATCTCTCTGCGTGACCTGACAACGCAGATAGAGACTTTGACGGGTCGTATTCTTGGGAAGCTTGTCCGAACACCCGAAGAAAACTCCCTCTGGGAGAAATCAGAGCGGCTCTATCTCGCACGAGGCATTCTCTTGCTGCAAGCCTCCCCCACTAACATTAAAGTCTATGAAAACGAAAAGCTCGCCCTGGAGTCTGAGCTCGCCGGCGCCGGTCTTTCGGAAGCGCTTTCTCTATCGCTCGCTTTTTACGAGGTCGTTAAAAACCGCGATGAGATCTTCTTTAACAAGATCATGAATGACCCTTCTCTGTCCGGGGATATCGCGATCGTCACGGGCGGCTTCCACACAGACGGCCTTTCCCAACGCTTCCGCGATGCGGGCATTTCTTATATCACGATCACTCCCGAGCTTGGCGGTACCTCTATGAATGAAAAGATTTATGTCGAGCGTATGGCGGAAAAGCGCGAAGCGGGAAACGGGAAACGGGAAACGCAAGAGCTCAACGTTCCCCGCTCACCGTTCCCCTCGTCGGTAGACGGCCAGACTCTCTCCGAGCTCCGGAATGCTATCGCTTGGATCGATGATCGATTTCCGGAAAGTTATGAGATTTTATTGCAAACCCGTGATGTTCGAGAAGCCAAAAAGTTTTTTCTGGGAAATGCGGTCGCTGTTTCACGGCCCGCCAAGATTTCTCACCTGTCTAAGGAAGGAAGGCTCTCTCCCGAGCCTAAAAAGGGAACCGCTGTTAACGCCTCGAATTTACGCATCAGTGACTTTATGGCAAAACCCCGCTCAGAGCAGTTAGAAACAGTCCGCGGCTGGCTGGCGCAGGGGCCTGAACGGCGGGAAAAAGCGATGTTGGTCTCTTCGGTCGGCATTCTCGCTAAGATGCTTTCTGATGGAAAAACCGTGAAGCTTTTAGAAGAAGCGGTGCAAAACGGCGACATCATTGCTCTCGCCCAGGATGTCCCGGTTACAGAAATGCCGGTGATCTTTTCTGCCATGAAGGGGGTCGACCGGTTTGAAGCCAAGGACATTGCGACTCTGATCGAAACAACAACACCGCGCTTTCAAAGGCTCGCAAAAAAACATCCGTTCGCGATCATGCAAGACGGCCGTGCGGGCGGAGCTTATGTCGTCCTGCCGGAAAAGCCTGTGTCGCTTGTCCTCTTCAGGATCATCACGCTGAATCCCAGTCTTTATCAAGCCGCCAAAGACCCTGCCTTCTTAGCCCTTTTAGAGGACCTTGTCAGCGAGCTTCTATCGCAGACACTTTCCGCAAAAGCCGCATAAAAAGTCACCGGGCTAAATGCCATAAGGGAGAGAGCTGCTCGCGTGGCGTATCCCCCTGTGACTTTGTAACATTCAGGGCTTTTCGGCGAGGTCTTTCCAGTTGGCGAGGGTATTCTCAAAACTTTGGTCGAGGATATTCTTGACCTTTTGCTCCCCGAGAAGCATGCCCGCGATGCCGAGGTCCCAAGAGACATCGACCGCGACCTCAACGCCTTCCGGACTCTCGTGAAAGATATGCGTTCGCATCATCGAACCGTTCATGGGAAGCTTACTCTGAATGACCGCATGTTTCATCGGCTCCCAAACGGTGATTTCTTGTTCGACTTCAATGTGCTGGCGGTCCAGGACACAGCTTTCGTGCCAGCGCAGGCCTTTGCCCTCACGAACCGTTCCGGTCCGTTCGCTTTCCTTAACGCCATCCACCCATTCAGACATTCGCGCCACGTCGGCGAGGATGGCCCAGACTTTTTCGAGCGAAGCGTTGATCAGGATTTTTTTTGAAAGACTTCTCATGGATCGTTAGCCTTTTAAGCCGATGGAGAGTTGCCCGAAAACATCTGTTTCACAGGATCTTTCACGAGGGTGAGGATCGTAAAAACCCCTAAAAGAGTCCCGAAGGGAACCATCATGCATTGAATGCCTGCCATGACCACGCAAAAGGTCCAGTTTTTACATTGGCCCAACTTCCTTCCGGCCAAAATGACGCAAAATGCCGTGCCCCACCCTAACAAAATGAAAATAGAACCCAGCACTAAAAAAAGCAAGCCTACGAATGCCGGTGGAGGGGTGCCCCCTCCTGAGACCGGAAGCTTCCCCGTCAAAATAATGATCCCCAACACTACATGGACGATGGGAAAGCATGAAAAAAGAGCTATCAGCCCACCCATCACATAGTGAAGCTTAGAAAAAAGACTAAGCCGCTTCAGATCCTCGTCCATAAAATCTCCTATTTCAGTTCGATGGCTACAGGGCAGCCCTGATTCCATTTAACAAATTTATTGTATTCAGGACGGCCCCGATAATTTTAAATGTCTAAAATCATCGAAACCGGCGCGTGATCCGAGCCTATGACATCCCTCAGTATCGTCGCGCCTTTGACCTGAGGAACCAGATCTTGGGTCACAAAGTGATAATCAATACGCCAACCCACATTGCGCTCACGAGCTCCGGTCTTCATATCCCACCAGCTGTAATGCCCGGACTCTTTGTTGAATTCCCGGAAAATATCCACCTGGCCGTCCGCGATCCATTTATCAAGCCACGCCCGCTCAACAGGTAAAAATCCCGAGGCTCCTTCATTTTCTTTGGGCCGCGCAAGATCGATCTCTTTATGCGCGGTATTGTAATCGCCGGAGATAATAACCTTTTTCCCTTGGGCTTTGAGTATTTTTGTGTGCTTTAAAGTCTCCGCATAAAAATCCATTTTGTATTGGAGCCGCTCATCCCCGGACTTGCCGTTAGGAAAATAAATATTAAGGAACGTGTAGTCTGGGTATTCGGCTATGAGAACACGGCCTTCTTCATCAAATTTCTTAATGCCAAACCCGCGTTTCACACTTAGCGGCTTTTCTTTCGTAAAGATCGCAACGCCGCTGTAACCCTTTTTAACCGTGGACCACGCCCAGTAAGTTTCGTAACCGGCGGGATGCATCAAAAAAGCGTCGAGCTGATCCGGATGCGCCTTCGTCTCCTGAACACCGAGAATGTCGGGCTTCTCCCGTTCGAGCCACTCGAGAAATCCTTTTTTCTGGATGGCTCGAATGCCGTTGACGTTCCACGAAAGGATTTTAAGGGTCATGCGGATTGAGTTTATTTGCTAAGGATTTCTTGCGCCCGCTCAGGCTGATCGGTCCGGATCACAAGGCAGCCACATTCCTGGTTCGGGGTCGCGGTGCAATAGGCGTAGGCGATATTGATATCCGCCTCGGCAAGCGTCTGGCAGATCCGTGCAAG